>NZ_KV815101.1:2038-5543 GCF_001814145.1 Prevotella sp. HMSC073D09
ATCCTTACTATCCATACGACATGGTGCATTGGGAGGAGGACAAGGAAGAATAGGCAGCCGCGAAAGCCAACGAGGCCTTGTGGAAAGGCATGCAATAGTGGATAGTATTTTCTAACTTAAAGGCAAATGGCGATTTCGTTTGTGGGTAGATGTGTATTGCTGACGTACAACAAATTGTGCAAAATGGGAAACATTGGCAGTGAAAAGCGTGTTGAAGTTTTCCGTTTTAGTAAACTGATGCGTTGTGGAGGCAGGCCGTTGTCGTGCTGTTTGGTACACATTTGTTTTACAACTTTTGTGTTTCTTCTTTACTTTGAACCTTACTTTGTGAGCAAGATTAAAGTAAGGGTGATTGTGTTAAGTGTTTGATTTGTATTCGTTTAGATGTTCTCCCTATTTTGAAAAGGCTCTCTTAAAGTTTTAATGTGAATACGTCTGTATGAAAGTTAACCTTTGTTTATGTGGCGAGTGGTTGTAGTTCGTAATATCCACAAATAGAGAATGTTTGAGAATAGTGCGTGTACAATTCTGAAAATTCGGAGTAAAGGCGTTTGATAATATCAAAAATAGTTTGTAGCTTTGCAAAAGAAAATAGAGGTTTAGTAATGGAAAATAATAAAACTTATTCATACGAAGAGGCCTTTGCGGCCGCTTTAGATTATTTCGCCGGCGACGAGCTGGCGGCGAGAGTTTGGGTAAACAAGTACGCCATGAAGGATAGTTTCGGTAACATTTACGAGAAATCGCCCGAAGACATGCACTGGCGCATCGCCAATGAGATAGTGCGCATCGAGGGGAAATACCCCAACCCACTCTCTGCACAAGAAGTCTACGAACTGCTCGACCACTTCCGTTACATCGTTCCTGCTGGTAGTCCGATGACAGGTATCGGCAATGGCTACCAGGTGGCATCGCTAAGCAACTGCTTTGTGGTGGGACTTGAAGGCGATGCCGACTCGTATGGAGCTATCCTGCGCATCGATGAAGAACAGGTGCAGCTGATGAAACGCCGCGGTGGAGTGGGGCACGACCTTTCGCACATACGTCCCAAGGGTTCGCCCGTAAACAATTCGGCGCTTACATCAACAGGTCTTGTGCCGTTTATGGAACGTTATAGCAACTCTACACGCGAGGTGGCGCAAGATGGACGGCGCGGCGCGCTGATGCTGTCGGTTAGCATTAAGCATCTCGACAGCGAGGCCTTTATCGATGCGAAAATGACCGAAGGTAAGGTTACGGGCGCGAACGTGTCGGTAAAAATAGACGATAGCTTTATGCAAGCGGCCGTAGACGACAAGCCATACGTGCAGCAGTTCCCCATCGAAGGCGACAATCCAGAGGTGAAGAAGGAGATTTCGGCCAAGACGTTGTGGGAGAAAATCGTGCATAACGCATGGCAGAGTGCAGAACCTGGCGTGCTTTTCTGGGACACCATACTGCGCGAAAGCATCCCCGACTGCTATGCCGACCTGGGTTTTCGCACGGTTAGCACCAACCCTTGTGGCGAAATTCCGCTCTGTCCGTACGACAGCTGCCGCCTGCTTTGCGTAAACTTGTTTAGCTATGTGGTTAATCCGTTTACCAAAGAGGCCTATTTCGACTTCGACAAGTTTGCCAAACACGTGGCTGTTGCCCAGCGAATAATGGACGACATTGTGGATTTGGAACTCGAAAAGATAGACCTCATCATGGAGAAGATTAAAGACGACCCGCAAAGTGATGAGGTGAAGGGCGCAGAATACCACCTTTGGGAGAAGATTAAGCGCAAAAGTAGCATGGGAAGGCGCACGGGCGTAGGCATAACAGCCGAAGGCGACATGATTGCCGCTTTGGGTTTGCGTTACGGAACGCAAGAGGCCACCGACGTAAGCGTAAGTGTGCACAGGTGTTTGGCACTGGCCGCCTATCGTTCTTCGGTGGTTATGGCTAAGGAACGTGGGGCTTTCGAGATATTCGATGCCAAGCGCGAGGCCGCCAATCCCTTTATTTTGCGCCTGAAAGAGGCCGACCAGTCGCTTTACGACGACATGGTGGCTTACGGCCGGCGTAACATTGCCTGCCTAACTATCGCTCCCACGGGCACAACTAGCTTGATGACGCAGACAACGAGCGGCATCGAACCTGTGTTCATGCCTGTGTACAAACGCCGTAGGAAGGTAAATCCCAATGATACAGACGTGCATGTGGACTTTGTTGACGAGGTGGGCGACAGCTTTGAAGAGTATATCGTGTACCATAAGAAGTTTATGGACTGGATGAAGGCCAACGGCTTTGATACCGAAAAGCGATATACACAAGAAGAAATAGATGCCATTGTGGAACAATCTCCTTATTATAAGGCCACGGCAAACGATGTGGACTGGCTGATGAAGGTGAGGATGCAGGGCGAAATACAGAAGTGGGTGGACCACTCTATCAGCGTTACGGTGAACTTGCCCAACGATGTTGATGAGGCTTTGGTTAACCGCTTGTATGTAGAGGCTTGGCGTTCGGGCTGCAAAGGCTGTACGATTTATCGCGACGGAAGTCGTTCGGGCGTGATGATTTCTGTGTCGAAGAAAGACAAGAAGAAAGAGGATAAGCAAGAAGAGCAGCCCATCGTACCCTGCAAACAGCCCGAAGTGACCGAGGTTAGGCCCAAGGAGTTGGCGTGCGACGTTGTTCGTTTCCAAAACAATAAGGAGAAATGGGTGGCCTTTGTGGGCTTGCTCAATGGTTATCCCTATGAAATTTTCACGGGTTTGCAAGACGATGACGAGGGTATTGCCCTGCCTAAGTCGGTTACGAAGGGTAAAATCATCAAGAATGTAGGCCCTGATGGTCGCAGTCGTTACGACTTCCAGTTTGAGAACAAGCGTGGATACAAAACCACGGTTGAGGGCTTGAGTGAGAAGTTTAACCCCGAATATTGGAACTATGCCAAGCTTATATCTGGTGTTTTGCGCTATCGCATGCCCATCGACCACGTGATAAAGCTGGTGGGTTCGCTGCAATTGAAGAGCGAAAGCATCAATACTTGGAAGATTGGCGTTGAGCGCGCATTGAAGAAATATATTACCGATGGCACCGAGGCAACGGGTATGAAGTGTCCCTCTTGCGGACAAGAGTCGCTCGTTTACCAAGAAGGTTGCCTTATCTGCAAGAACTGTGGCGCATCGCGCTGCGGATAAATTACGCATTTCCTTGCTCCACTTCGTAGCCTTGTGGCTGCGGGGTGGAGCGTATTTTTTGTTTAGTGGTAAGGAGTAGGGTAGTAAGGAGTAGGTAGTGTTTTCAGAGTAGTAAGGAGTTAAGCGAGTGAGGAGTTAAGGAGTTATGGAGTTAAGGAGTTAAGCCAAATGCTTTTAAACTTTGAGGAGTTAAGGAGTGAAGCCAAATGTTTAGGTGGTGTTAGGCTAATAGGATAAGTCTGACCAGTCTGACCAGTCTGACCAGTCTGACCATTCTGACCATTCTGACTTGTCTGACTTGTCTGACCTGTCTGACCTGTCTGACTTGTCCGAAA
>NZ_KV815102.1:0-3116 GCF_001814145.1 Prevotella sp. HMSC073D09
TTGCGGTAAACGGCATTGCCGTTCTGCGTGTCTATCTGCTTGGTAGTAACCTTCTCAAAACCATAGAAGTCACGTTCTCGGCGATCGCGATAGCCACCTTCATACTCAAACTCGTTGCGCATCTTGGTGGCTCCGTTCTCGGCATAGCCACCCGTGGTCTCCACGGATGCCATCACCCAACGCCGGCCGGGCATGTTATAGCTCGATTCTGTCTGCTTATATTCTACGGCAACGTGTCCGCCGAAAGGAAGGGTCACACCCTTGAGAAGGTTGGTGCGCCCCGTTTGGTTACGACGGACCGTCATGCTGTTTTCGCTGTCGCTGTAAACGAGATCGGGCAAGCCGTCGCCGTCTATGTCCATCAAGGCCGCAGTCGTGCGATTGATGCTTTCGCTATGCGAACCTTGTATGCTCGGTGTGATGTTGATGACAAAGCCGAACGGAAGGGGGATGCGAATCGTATAGGCGGTGCTGGCGTATATGGCCACGGAAGAGCCCATGTTGCCGGAAAGCTCCGATTTCTTCTGCAACCTTTCAGGTGCGGCAAAGCCGCTGCCCGTATTCAGGGTGACTTTCAAGTCGCCCTTGCTGTCCTGTTCCACAAAGTCGGGCAGCCCGTCGCCGTTCACGTCATGGAATGCACCCTTGCCGGAAGTGAGGCTCCCCGTATCGTTCTGCCCTGCCGAGATGTTGAACAGGCCGAGAATGGGGATGCATACGCCCAGCCCGTCACCGTAGTTGTTGTTCGAACTGTGTTCGACGGCATTGATACCTGAGGGCATGACCTCGGTGAAAGAATATCCCAGATTATAACGTACCTGCCCCTTGGATACCATGTCGGGCAGTCCGTCGCCGTTAAGGTCCCCCCAGTCGCGTACGGATTCCGACGTCCCGCTTGAGAAATTGCCGCTGGCGCTGCAAGCCCCTTCCGAGACGTTGCCGCTAAAGCTTGCCCCCTCGGCATTCTTACCCAGCCGCCCAGTCTGTTGCAGGCTGGCCACGCTCTTAGCGAAAGAGGCTTTCGCCTTTTGCAGTTTATCTTGGAAGTTGGAAAGCTTATAACTGTCGGGATTCATGCTGAGTCCGGCATCCCCGCCTGTGTTTTCCGATTCTCCATAAGACATTGAGGGCTCCACATCATAGTCTTGCCCGTCACCGAGCGTACCGATCTGATGAGTAAGCTGTACTCTGATCTTACCGTCATTTTCACGAATCCAGTCAGGATAACCGTCACCGTTCAGATCCATTGCGGACACCGTGGTATAAGACTCTTGCTTGGTGTTGCTCTTATTTACTCCGAGACTGACGCCCAACGAAAATCCCAAGGAGAAGGTCTTGCCCTTGCTTGTCGACTCCGTCATCTGCACAGGCGCAGAAAGTCCTTCCCCGTTCAGGTTATAGTTGATGGAGTCAACGACGATTTCATCTTCACCCAATCGCGATGCACGCATCATTGCGACTTTTATATACACACTGTCTGTGGCACTGACATACTTTCCTGTTGTGGAACTATATGCCATCGTGAAGAATTTCTGCTTGTTGATATCGAGCGTATTTTTCTCAACGGCCCCTTCATCGATTTTCCCATCCTTGATGTAGTCGTTATGGTCAGAGGCCCTCATCTCATCGGTCCTGATGGGTTCTCCCTTCGCATTACCGTTCCATGCAAACTGTCCCCAACCTTTGTAGAGCGGTCCATGGTCAAAACGGTTGAAACTGGAGAACACGGATGCCGGAATGGAATCCACGCGTACCAGCCTGCGCCCTGCCTCATGCTTCTCCCCGTCCGTCCCCACGGTGTAAAGAATGGAGTCACGAAGGACAAGTAGCCGTGCGATGGGGGCATTATCCAGTTCATTGAGGACGGAAAAACTCACTTGCATTCTCTTTGCTGAAAGATGCGGGATAAGGGAGACGCCGTTCACGGCTATACTGTCTCCTTGCAGGCGATTGTTTCCCGACATCGTGTAATCCTTGCGGTAAAGCAGTGAACCCGTTTCATCTTTCAACGTGAGATGGACTGTGGCGGGCGCTGTGTCTTTATCTGAAGAACGGCTTACCTTTAGATCGGGCACGAAGACCAACCTCTCACCCCAAGTGGAATCGCTTGCAACGACATGTACAAGCGTATCCTTTGCAGCTACAATGTTTTTATTGAACATCAGGCGTTGCGGAGCAAGCGCGTATTTGGTAGTATCACTACGGAACACGGGCGTCCAGCTGATGTGCTGCCAGTTGATGGGGCTGTTTGTCTTGATGATGAAGTTTACCGTGGCACTATCCACAACGGAAGATTGGAAATTGCCCTCGAACTTTCCCGTAAGCACGGTATCGGCTGGCAAAAGAAGATGGTCTATTTCCGTTTGTGTGCCGGTTTTATCCGTCTTGACTATGGAGAGTACTACATCGTCGCTTGTTTTTTGCTTATTAAACCCTCCTTCATAGAAAACCGTGCCGTCAATGGCAAGCGGTGCAGTAGACATTTCGCCAGGCACATAATCCGACGAATTGCGATAATGTTTCAAATCTTCACCTGCGTAGGCATCTACCGCAATGGAAGTATAAACAATGCCGGGGTCCCATTCCACGACATCGCCTATGCCCGAACATCTTGCATTCACGCGGAAGAGCAGATAGTCACCCGGACGGACGGAAAGGGTCTTCGCCGGTACCGTAACACTGCCCGATTGCAGAAGCGTGTCTTTCCATAACACGACATTATTATGCTGCATACTCAGACTGACACCGTCTCCTTGGGAAGATGGTTTGTTGACCGCCCCAGTCACTTTCACTATACCTGCGTAGGGGGCACGCCATAAACGAACGGCATCGTGCAAGGGAAATTCGCGTCCCAACGAATCACGGATAGCCTTGTAGTCGGGAAGGAATGTGGAGTCTATGCTTGCCGCATTTCCCGTAATGGGATTTCCCGTATTGGTACTCGTACTGCTGAAACTTACATCCTTACCATTGCTGTGGTTGAAATAGACCGTACCATTTTGGGCGATGTCAATAAGGCCGTCGGCATTGAAATCCTGAAAATAGGTTTTGTTCTTGCTTTGGTCGGTCGTTTTGTTTACGGCATAGCCGATACTTGCCGGGCCAAAGCCCGTAGC
>NZ_KV815103.1:0-1378 GCF_001814145.1 Prevotella sp. HMSC073D09
GTCACTGCCGAGACGCTCTACGATGCAGCAGGCAACAAACTGCAAGGCACGCAGAACACCTATGAACTCAAACAGCAGGCAGACACGACGGTCTTCTTCCCCGCCCTCGTCTCCGTAAAACAGACCATTTACGACAACAACGAGTCAGGCAGCATGAGCACTACCGTGCACAACACTTATGATGCTTACGGTAACCTCGCTTCCTATAAGGAAACGGCAACGAACTACGAGCTGGATGCCGATATAGCCTACCACGACTTGCAGGCAAAATACATCGTCTCCGTTCCCAAGCACATCGCCGTAAAGGATAAAGGAGGAAAGGTTTACCGCGAACGTTCCACGCAAATCAACGGCAATGGTGACATCACCAACATCACCATGCACAACGGCGATAAACCGTCGGTCTACGACATGGCCTACGATGCCTATGGTAATCTTGCAAGTCTCACCAAGCCCGAGAACCATAGGGGACAGCGCATGCGCTACGACTACACTTACGACGACGTGCTCCATGCGCTGGTGACGAACATAAAAGACGCCTACGGTTACACCTCTTCCACCGTCTACGACTACAAGTGGGCAGTGCCCTTAGAGACTTCCGACCTCAACGGCAACAAAATGCGCTATACCTATGACGGCATGGGGCGTCCATCAACCATCCTTGCCCCCAAGGAATTGGAGTCGGGCAGGCCCTATACGCTGAAATTCGAATACCATCCGGCAGAGCGTTACGCCCGAACTCTGCATTACTCCCCCGAGGGCGACATCGAAACTTATACTTTCGCCGACAGCCTGATGCGCGCCGTGCAAACCAAACAAACGGGTGTGGTGTGGACAGGCGGAAGCAATCAAAAGGTTTCCATTGTCAGCGGCCGTGCCGTTGTCGATGCCTTCGGGCGTAACATAAAGGCGTTCTATCCCACCACGGAGAGCTACGGCAGCATCGGTACGTACAACACCACCACGGGCGACCCGCAGGCAACCACCGAATACGACGTTTACGACCGCACGACAAAGGTTACGCTGCCCGATGGGGCTATGACTACGACGGCCTACGGCATCGTTTCCCATGACGGTGAGCCAATGCTTGAAACAAAGGTGACCGATGCCCTCGGACGCCATGCCGAGAGCTATACCGACGAGAAAGGACGCAACCGTGAGACGGTGCAACATGCTTCGGGCGATAACATCACCGTGAAGTACGACTACGATGCCATAGGGCAAGTAACCACCGTTCATCATCCCAACGATAAGACCACGACTTACGAGTACGACCTCTTGGGACATAAGCTCAAAGTGAATCACCCCGATGCAGGAGAAGTGACCTGCACCTACGACGCGGCAGGCAACCTCCTGACCAAGCTCACGGCAGAACTCA
>NZ_KV815104.1:0-247 GCF_001814145.1 Prevotella sp. HMSC073D09
CCTCTCCGCTTATTGAAGGCGACGTTTGGGAACACCTCCTGCTGATGGCAACCTCGCCTGAATAGTGCAGAGTCAAAGCCGGCATCTGCATTGAGAAAGAGTCCCGATACGGACAAGCCTGAGTCCTTAATACCTGCAAACAAATCCTGAAGAACCTGGGAGATGTTGTGAAGGTCGTTGTGAGAACCCGAGACAGGCGTGGACATGGCAAGCGGTATGCCTTGCCGGTCTGTGACATAGATGGCGT
>NZ_KV815105.1:0-256 GCF_001814145.1 Prevotella sp. HMSC073D09
AATCAAAGGGTATGGTTGTCTTGCCGTCAAAGAAGGCACAAAGTAACAGCTTGTAGCCCAATACGCACCTGCCTTTCACATGATCGAAAACACGACTGATGCCATCCATCCTCACGCCGCTCTTCTCAAGCACGGTGTCGTCTATGATGAAACAGGTCGTGGCATCGGGTTGAGGAGCTTCGCCATACTTACGCAATAGGCACATATAACGCAGGGCAAAGTGGTTCATCAAGCGTCTCCAATCCATCTGCGGGCG
>NZ_KV815106.1:0-300 GCF_001814145.1 Prevotella sp. HMSC073D09
TTCCTTGTTTGTTGGACTTGACACTCGCGATTTGTCCTGCCGCATTGTAATGATAGGTCACTACCTCTCCGTCGGGATAAGTCATGGTGCGCACACGGTTCCAGCTGTCGTAGGTAGCACCATAGACATAGGTACGCACATCAGCAGTGCTGACCATCACCGAACGAACTGTTTTTACCACTTCGCCTTGGTTGCCGTAATAATAGGCTTCACCACCCGAAGCATCTTCTACAAGCACAAGTCTGCCTGCACGGTTGTACTTCTCTCCCGGTTTGCCATAGGTGTAGGTAACGCGGTTGA
>NZ_KV815107.1:0-1081 GCF_001814145.1 Prevotella sp. HMSC073D09
GTGGCGGTCAGTTTAAATAAAAATTCATTTTGCCAGCATTCACAACTAACCCCTTTTTGCATCAAAACCAACCTCCGCGAGAATCGATTTTTTCGGCCCGGCTAACGATTGGCGAGCAAAAACGGCACTCTTAGTGTTAAAGTTCGTACTGAATATTTTACATATCCGCAAAGCGAGACCGACGTTTAGCCCACTAACTTGTTGTTGTGAAAAGTAAATAAGGCGATTTGCGGTGTGTCGTTCACTCAGTTGGGGAGACGGCCGGCAACCTCCTCAGCATTGGGTTCACCTACAAGAATAACGAGGAAGTGCCGTGCAAGTCAGCGTTTACCAAGCGTATCGAGGCATGCTACATATACGCCATATCCACCAACGCTCGTTTCTATCGCAAAAAAAACAAACATTATGCGCGTGGTACACGAGACTTAAACAACTGTTGCCACCCCACATCCAGATACCCCCAACCTCACCGAATGGCAATGCAAGATGCTAAGGAAGATTGTTATCAACACGAGTTTCTATTACAACGAGGGGGAGTTTAGGAAAATATACCCGCGTTGTGGATAAGTCAAAGACTGATGCGACAAATAGTTTGTCCAAATTAAAAATATAGCGACATAACCTGATGTCATGTAAAAAATAATGATTAATTTTGCATATCATCAATAGCTAACGTTATAAACATTATAGATGGCCAAAGAGAACTTTCAAAAATGGGATTAGAGTGATATTATCTAACCAACAAGATGTAACCACCTATGGCACTGTTAGTGGAGATTGCCCGCCCACTTCTGTTTGATTTCAAAGAGTTGTTGGAAGTAGATTATGATGCTAATGCCAAGTTCCTAAAATGAAAGATGATAAAAAGAAACAAAGAAACAATGGCGAAGAAACAGATAAAGTCCAAGACAATCGAAGAAACACTTTGGGAATCGGCGAACAAGCTGCGCGGTTCTGTCGAGCCCTCAGAATATAAGCATGTGGTGTTGAGTCTCACCTTCCAGAAGCGACCTGTTGCAACAGAAGGAAGAGAACAAATTGCAGTTGAAAGAACGTTTTCGTTAAGCCAAATGAACAATGC
>NZ_KV815107.1:1181-3252 GCF_001814145.1 Prevotella sp. HMSC073D09
GAGAAAAGAACGTTTTCGTTAAGCCAGATGAACAGCGTCGAGCTAGCTCGAACATTGTCATGGCGAGAAAACGCACCTTTAGAGGAACAAGAAAAGAACCATTTAATTCATTAGACTATGCACTCGAATAATCAAATTGTGATATACCAGTCTGAAGACGGGCAGACGCAGGTGGATGTGCGCCTGGAGAACGAAACGGTGTGGCTTACACAGCAACAAATTGCAGAGTTGTTTAATACAAAACGCCCGGCAATAACCAAGCACTTGAAGAACATCTATGCATCCGAAGAGCTTGACGAAACGAGCACATGTTCCATTTTGGAACACGTGGGTAATACAGGAAAGCAAACTTATCGCACAAAGTATTACAATCTCGATGTCATTATTTCTGTTGGCTACCGGGTTAACAGTAAAAACGCCACTCGTTTCCGTCAGTGGGCCAACAAGGTGTTAAAGCAATATCTCATAAAGGGCTATGCCGTGAACGAGCGTATGCGCAAGGAGCAGATTGGCGAGTTGCGCCAACTGGTTGGTATGCTTGGGCGCACCATTCAGAACCAGCCACTGCTGTCTAACGATGAGACCGATGCACTGTTTAAGGTAGTGACAGATTATACTTACGCTCTGGACACCCTCGACAACTACGACTATGAGCGGCTTACTATCAATAAGACCACAAAAGAAGAGCCGTTCCATGCCACCTACGATAATGCAATGGAGGCTATCAAAGGGTTGCGCGAGAAGTTTGGCAGCTCTGTTCTCTTTGGCCATGAGAAGGACAATTCCTTTAAAAGTTCTATCGGGCAGATATACCAAACCTTTGGCGGAGAAGAACTCTACCCCAGCGTGGAGGAGAAAGCAGCCATGCTACTCTACCTTGTTACCAAGAACCATTCGTTCAGCGATGGCAACAAGCGCATTGCCGCCACGTTGTTTCTTTGGTTTCTCAACGGCAACCACATCCTCTATCATCCCGACGGCAGCAAGCGCATAGCGGACAGCACCCTTGTTGCGCTCACGTTGATGATTGCTGAAAGTCGAACAGAAGAAAAGGATGTTATGGTAAAAGTTGTGGTTAACCTGATAAACAAAAACAACTATGAGTAAAGCGGAGCATAAACGTTTAGGCGATTTTATCAGAGAGGTGAATGTTCGTAATCGGGAGTTGAAGTAGCTTATAGCTCTCAATTTCCGATTGGTTCATTCCAAAACCATTTCCTTGCCGACTATAATTATACGATATAAACCCGTTGGTGGAATCAAATCAAATCAACAAATGCAGATAAAAAGTTGCATATGTCGTTTATTTTTAGTGACTTAACCCATTGGCGGAATTCAGAATGCCCTAAATTAATTACGCCAACGGGGTTTCATTATAAATAACCTCTTCGTTCTTCGGCCGCCATCATTGGCTCGTCTTCATCGGGGTGGGGTAGTGCATAGCGTTGCTGGTAGTCGGTTAGCAAGATGTGGTTAAGTGTGTGGGCAAGGGCTTGCAACGTGTTTTGGCGGAGTGATGGGCGCAGTTGGCACTCCCAAACCACTAGGCAATGCCAGCCCATGCGTGCCAGTTGGCGTTGCGTTTCGGCATCGCGCTGTTGGTTGCGTTTCACCTTATTCTCCCAAAATGGGGTGTTGGTTTTGGGCAAGGTCCATCGTTTGCAGCCCTCGTGGCCATGCCAAAAGCAGCCGTTAACAAAGATGCAGGTGCGGTATTTGCGCAAAACCAGGTCGGGGTGGCCTGGCAAGCGGCCGTAGTTTAGTCGGTATCTGAACCCCTGCGCCCACAAATACTTGCGTACGAGCAGCTCTGGCTTCGTGTCTTTCGACTTAATCGAGGCCATGATGCGATGGCGTTGTCGGGGCGTAAACTTGTCCATGAGGCAAAGATAATGAAAAAATACGGATTGTGTGCAGCTAAGCAGTGGGATATGAACAGTCGTCTTGTTCTGACATTGAGCTAACAGGGGGCTAAGAAGGTACAAACTTACGGTTTTACATGGGCTGGCGAGGGCTGGCCAAACACCATGTTTTTTTAGGTTCTTCCGTTAAATGCGTAGATGAGGAATTT
>NZ_KV815107.1:3352-15640 GCF_001814145.1 Prevotella sp. HMSC073D09
ACAAATCTATCCATTTAACGGAAGAACCTTTTTTTATTCCTAACAAGCGTATGGAAGACAATCCAAACGCCCACCTATCAACTTGTGCAATAGGTGGGCGTTAGCTAAATGGTAGGTCAATAAGAGGTGTGCAAAGCCATTGGCCTACCTTGCCTTATGGGCATTTGGCCTTTTGCTTTATGGCTTGTCGGCCTTTGGTTTATGCTTGTGCTTATGGGTTAGTGGCGTTCTGCTTGCACTGGTTGTGAAAAAAACTTGCAAACTTACAAATCAACAAACCCGTAAGCTTAAATCATAAGCCGGCCTTCTCTATTTCCCTATAATCTTTAAAGCTCCTTACGTAGGTGCCATTATGGAAATAAAGGTAGCTTGCATAGTCTATTTCTTTTTGCGATCGGCCGATAAGCGGGTGATAAAAAGCCTCAATGTACTTTCCCCGCCACTTGGTTTGAAGGGCATCTGTGTCTATCATCAGTATGGGGAAATTCTTATTCACCGCACTAAAGACGTCGTCATAGATGTTTGAGATAACCAACAAGTCGATGTTTTGCCTTTTGCAGATTTCAGAAAGTGCCAAAGGCGACACGCAAAAGCCTGATTTGCAAAATGGAGTGAAATCATATATGATGACCTTTTCGTGCTTTGTAAGGTAGTCTTTTGTTTGTTCTACGCCAATCGCATATATGTTTGAGAAATCGCGAATGTCATCTATTGCACCTTTATAATGTACAACCCGTTCTTGCGCTCCCTTTGGTAGGCTAGAAAAACCTGACGTCAAGCCCGAGATTTGACAAGATATCAAGGTAAATGACATGATGATTATGCCTGCTATATATGATTTCATACGAAGTTATTTTTTTATTAAGTGTGATACAATAAACGTTTAGGTGTTGCAAAAATAGGCAATTATTCTCAGTGGAACAAAATATAAAAAAGTTTTTTTGCTGGTAAACCTTTGCGAGCTTTGGTATATGGGTTAAGCAACATGCTTATTACGTTCTAATATGGCAGAATCTTCTAGCTGCGTAGAACGAAGAAAGTTGCCTTGAAATCTTTGTTTATCCTTGTTTTAAAGGTAAATAACGATGTGCCGTTTGCTTGGCAAAATGATACCAATTATTAAATTATACTTTTTACAATTATTGTAAGTAAGCTGCATAATTTCAACAAAATGCGCATTAATTAGAAAATAACTCTTCTTATTTGCTTGGTTTTATAAATTTATTGCATATATTTGCAGAATGGTTTAACTCTGTGAATGTACTGACAGCTGTACTAAAACAAAATGGGTTTACAACGGAGGCACCATGCGGCCAAGCTTACTAAACATACGGTTGCGTGGGGCATAGGAAAAACTATAATCAACCTAGATAATTATGAAAGTAAGATTTTGGATGTTCACCCTTTGCTTGCTAACCGGATTGAGTTCGGTTTTGGCACAAACAATAACAGTGAAGGGAAACGTCGTAGATGAAAACGGGGAGGCCTTACCTGGCGTAAGCATCATCCCAAAGTCGGCCCCGAAGACGGGCACCGTGTCTAACATAGACGGAAAGTTTACTATCAGTGTGCGCAACGGAGAGAAACTTACGTTTAGTTTCATGGGGTATAAGAGCCAAGAATTGTCCGCCGCACCCCAGATGGACGTTCGGATGGAACCCTCCGACCTGACGTTGAACGACGTTGTTGTGGTGGGTTACATGGAACGTAAGGTAACCAACACCTCGGCCTCTGTGGTAAAGGTAACGGCCAAAGACCTGGCCATGAAACCCGTGGCCAACCCCTTGGATGCCGTTCAGGGCAAAGTAAGCGGCTTACAGGTGTTTTCCTCGTCGGGCGAACCCTCTTCGCGCCTGTCGATGGCTTTGCACGGACAAGGCTCGTTGGGCGCAGGTACAGGCTTGCTTATCATCCTCGACGGCATGCAAGTTAGTATGGCCGTGCTACAATCCATGAACGCCAACGACATCGAGAGTGTTCAGTTCTTGAAAGACGCGGCTGCAACATCCATTTATGGCGCACGTGCGGCCAACGGAGTGATGTATGTTACCACCAAACGCGGCCGAACAGAGACGCGCCCCACCATCAACCTTAGGGCGCAGTACGCCGTTTCGTCGTTGGCCAACACCGATTATTTCGACCAACTGATGACTGGTCCCGAACTATTACGCTATTATCAAGAGACGGGTATTTACACCGCCGACCAAATAGCGGCCTTAAAGAGCAAGTATTTCAAGGAAACCGACTTCCAATGGTATAAATATGTGTACCAACCTGCGCCCATGTACACGGCCGACGTGTCGGTATCGGGCGGCACATCTGCCGTTAGGTACTACCTATCGGGCGGCGCATTGAGCCAAGACGGATTGCGTATGGGGTCGGGTTACAAGAAAGCTTTCGGCCGTATTAACCTCGATGCGAAGTTGGCCGAATGGGTTCGCGCCGGCATAAACACCCAAATAGCATACGACGACACGCGCATTTCGCCCTTCGGCAACAACAATGCCGTGGGCGGAGGCGTTGCAGCCATGAACGCCCCCTTTGCATCGCCCTACGACCCAAGGACGGGAGAGGAACTGGAACGCGTGCCGCTGCTCGACATCACTACGCCTAAGCACGTTATTTCTACCAACCCAGCCAAGACCAATGCCTTTATCCTGTCGGCTAATGGAAACCTAACGCTCACGCCGATAAAGAACCTAACCTTGCGTTCGCTTGTTGGATTGGAACTAAATTACGGCGATAGCCGTTCGCGTACCTTGCCTAGCTACTATCGCGCATACGGAAATGGCAGTGCTGAACGTGGTTTCTCAATGGTATCCAACTTCACTATCACCAACACGGCAGCCTATAACATGGGCTTTGGCGACCATCACGTTACTGCGTTGTTGGGACATGAATACACCAATTATAACGATGATGGTTTCTCTGCATCGGGTTCGGGCATCTTAGACGACCGCCTTACCCTGCTTAACAACGCCACGCAAAAGAAGAATGTGGGCGAGGCAACCAACAGCTATGCTTTCCTTTCGTTCTTTACCCAGCTGTCTTACGATTTCTCCGAACGTTATTTCGTTGACTTGGTTTTGCGTAACGATGCCTCTTCGCGCTTTGGGCGCAACAAGCGCAACGGCTTGTTCTGGTCGGTAGGTTTGTTGTGGAAGGCTAAGGGCGAAAGCTTTCTTAAAGACGTATCGTGGCTTAACGAGTTAGACTTCAAAACGAGTTACGGAACGCAGGGCAACTCTTCTATACCTCCTTACAGCACATCATCGTATGTAGGAAAAGTGGGACAGAAGAAAGGCGGCATGAGCCTTGGCTTTGTTAGTCTTGGAAATCCCGACTTGGGATGGGAACACCAAAGCAAATTTACTGTGGGCGTGAAGGCTCGTTTGCTAAGTAGGCTGGACCTGAACGTGGAGTATTACAACCGTATAACGAGCAACATGCTCTTCGAAGTGCCGCTGCCCTACACATCGGGTATGCCTGTGGGCAACGAAGGTTATGCCACTCGTTACGATAATGTTGGGCGTTACCTGAACCACGGTATCGACTTTCAACTGGGCGCCGACATCCTTCGCGGTCGCGATTGGGGTGTTTCGGCCAACGTGAACTTCAACTACAACCGCGATAAAGTGCTCGAACTGTTCGAAGGACGTCAGTCGTGGCACGAACCAGGCGGCCAACTCGCCTACATGGTGGGTAAGCCCGTAACCTTTGTTCTTCCGCTTTACAAGGGCGTGAACCCCCAAACGGGTGTGCCCGAATGGTATAAGCCGGGCGCAGACAAGAACGAAACACGTCGCGACGACAGCGACGTGGTGTCCGAATACTCTTCTTCGCTCAGTCAAAACACAGGCGTAAACGCTTACACTCCCTTTACGGGCGGTTGGGGCATTTCGGCTTATTGGAAAGGTTTCTACCTCAACGCCGACTTCTTCGTGGCTCTCGGTAAGCACATGATATCAATGGATAAACAGTTTTACGAGAACGATTATCACGTTCGTAACCGCGAAGGAAACTTCAATGGGTCGCGCAGATTGTTCGACTATTGGAAGAAACCGGGCGACAACACCGAATATCCCTCGTTGGCATGGGTGCGCCAAGCCAACCACCAAAGCAACTACGTGGACTCGAAAATGCTTGAAAACGCCTCGTTCATGCGCCTGAAGAACTTTACCTTGGGCTACGACATCCCCCGCAAGAGCCTTGGACGACAGAACATCGTACGCACGGCAAAAGTGTTCTTTACAGGCAGAAACCTGCTTACCTTTACCAAGTTCCGCGGTATCGACCCCGAAGTGAACCGCAATGTTTCGTATGGTGTCAATCCCAACACCAAGCAATTGAGCGTAGGTGTGGAGATAGGACTCTAACAACAACACATAAATAATGAACACGTATATGAAAACAACGAAGATATTATTATGGGCGTTTACGCTTGCGGCCATGCTCCAAGGGTGCAATCTAGACCGCGAACCAGCCGATTATATAGACTATAACGCCTCGTTTCGCAATATGCAAGATGCCGCCAAATGGGACAATGGCATTTATTCCACCCTTCGCGGCAAGTTCGGGGGCGGCTATGTGTTGCCCCAAGAGGCGCAAGCCGACATGCTTAACGCGCATGCGGCCTTCGGAAACCTTTATGGAGAGTTTCATGGATGGACCATTTTGCCCGAAAGTAGCGTGATACAAGAAATCTATCACTCGTATTATTCGGCGCTCGTAGATGCCAATGTGGTGATAAAGAAGTTGCCCCAGCTGCCCGTTAGCGAGGCCGAAAAGCCCACGCAACGCCATTATTTGGGCAACGCATACTTCGCCAGGGCCTTCTATCACTTTAACTTGGCCTTGCGATGGGGTATGATCTACGATGTGGCTACGGCCGATAAAGACCTCGGTGTGGTGTTGGCATTAGAGCCAGGTTCGCTGGATAAACCCGCACGAGCCACCAACGCGCAGACCTATAAGCAGGTGTTGGACGATTTGAACGAGGCCGAAACGCTGTTGGCCGACGTTCCTACCAGCCCAGGAAACACCGAAATAAACGCCGATGCCGTGCGAGCACTTCGTGCACGCGTGTACCTATACATGGGCGACATGGACAAAGCGTACCAAGAGGCCAAACAATTGGTAGACAAAAACACCTATCCGCTTATCGCTCCCTACACAGCAAAGCTTAACAGCGAAGGAAAAGTAACGCCCACAGAAGACGCTTTCGCGCAGATGTGGTTCTACGATAAGGGTACCGAACAGATTTGGCAACCCTATGTGGCCAAAGAAAACGAAGTGCCTACGGTAACTTCGCTCTATGGCGCCGACCTTTCCACAACAACTCATTGGGACGAGGCCAAGCAGCCAAGTAAAGTGGGCGACTACAACAAACCGCCCTACGTGCCAACGCGCGAAGTGATTAACGACCTCTTTGCCAACGGAAACGACCACCGTGCACAAATCCACTTCGAGTTTGTAAATACCACGGTAAACGACGTGAATGTGTCTACTCAGCTTTATGTTGTGTCTAAGTTTAAGGGCAACCCCAACTACGCAACGCTCACTAGCACCCATTGGGGCGGCTATGTGCCCAACGGAAATCAAGCACCCAAGCCTTTCCGCATCGCCGAACAATACCTCATTGTGGCCGAGGCAGCCTACAAACTGGGTAACACGGCCGATGCCCAAAGCTATCTTAACACCCTTCGCCAATCGCGTGGCGTGCCTACCACAAGCGCAACGGGCGACGACCTGTACCAAGAAATAAAGAACGAGCGCGCACGCGAACTGGCTTACGAAGGGTTCCGCCTTTGGGACTTGCGCCGTTGGAAGTTGGGCGTTCGCAAACGTACGATACAAGGTGCCAAGGGGTATTATCAAGTGCCGGCATCGTTCTACGCAGGGGGCTACAAGGTAGACATACAAACAGGCAACAAGATGTTTGTGTGGCCGTTCCCCGACAACGAAGTGCAGATAAACCCGAACGTTAAGCAGAACCCTGGCTGGGATAAGCAATGACACATACGCTAACAAAAAACAAATACGCTATGTATAAGAATATAAAGATATGGGCTTTGCTCATCGTGGCATCGCTGGCTAGCGCATGCCAGAAGGATCTTACCTTGGGCGGAACGGAAGAGTTCGTTCAAGGCGAGGCGCAGACCCTCACTCTTAAACAAGAGGGCGAAACAAAAACGGTAAGCTTTACAACACTTGGCGACGAATGGCAAGTGGAAAAAGGGGCTTACGATGCTTGGCTTACCGCGAAAAAGGTGGGACAAGCACTCGAACTAACGGCTACGGCCAACGAGGGAGCCGACGAACGCCAGGCCGAAGTGGTTCTGGCCACGCCCGGAGGTAAGCAAACGGTAACGGTTACGCAGTTTGGCACGGCGCCTTTCATTGCCGTAGACGGCAGCAATGGTACGGCTATCTTTAACCATGAGGCGCATACGGCCGTAGAACTAAACGTTATTTCCAACTCGGATAATTGGCGTGTGGAGCAAGTTGACAAGGAAAACAACAAATGGCTCACGTACGATGTTGACCAAAAGCAACGCAAGTTGAGGCTAACCCTCACCGCCATCGACCGCAACAGCCCTTGGGCGCAGAGCAGTAGAACCGAAAAGCTGTTCCTATCTAACGGAAACAAGCACTTCTTGCTCAGCGTAACGCAAAACGGATACGTGCAATTCCAGCTGCCCGTGTGGGATTTGGACAACTTTAACTTGGCTCGTGTAACCGAACTTGAAGGCGAAAGGAACAACAGTCGCGACAGAGCTTTCGAGATAGACTCGCTCTTGCCGTTCAAAGAAGACGTAGACAAGATATATTATGCGTTCCGTTCGCCCGGCGAACAATCGCCTCGCATATTCTACACGCCCAACTATTACAGCAAACTCATTACTACCGCGTGGTTGAAAGCACCCAAAGGAAAGGAGTTCCAAAAAGAATCGTACGACCCGTGGTTGAAACAACAGGACTTTAAAGACGGCAACAAACAGCGTAATGCAACCGAAGCGCAATACTACTGCGAAGAAGAAAACCAAACACGACTGGTGCACGTCTACAACGACCCCAACAACTTCAAGATGTTTGGCGGCATATATAAGAGTCCTTGCATGAAGTATGTGGTGAGTTCCAACGAACTGAAAGTGGGCAGCAACGGCAAGGCCACCTGTTTCCCCGTATTCATTTCCGAGCGCATGCACAACAAGTCGTTCAAGCTGCAAGAGGTGATTGAGTTTGAAAAGAAACGCGGAATGAAACCCGATTTCGAGAACCAATTCAACAGCGAAAAGATAACTACCACCACCGAAGACCCCAGCTGCAAGTACTCGCGCCTGCTCTTCGTGCCCGAAAATGCCAGCTACGATGCCGGTTCGTTGGCGAATGTCATCTACTTCTTCAACTGGCGAGGCGTTACGCCCGAAGACATTGATGCAGGTTTGGTGGCCGATGCAGAGCTCAGCGGCACCGTTGGTTCGTGCCAAGTGTTCTACATGGGCGGCGAAGTGCTGTATAATCGCGAGGTGGAAGGCACTCCCGGCGTGTACGAATGGTACACCTATACCTTGCCAACCACTACAAGAAACGCCATGGAAGATAAGGGCTACACTTACTTCCGCGGCGACAATAGCGGCTTTGTTACCTACTTCCGCGGCGAGGCCGACCTCATCGACATGCGTCCGCAGCAAACGCGTACGGTCATTACTTACTATAAGAGTAAGCATTATGTAGACCTAATCAAGAAAACCCTCAACTTATAGACACTCATCCAATGAAAAAGTTCAGAAAAATATATACATTGGCGGCTTGTATCACGTTGACCTTAGGTATGTTTTCGGCTTGTAGCGACGACTTGCTCTCCTCGCAAAACAACCCTAACGCTGCCCAAACCGCCGCCGACGAGGCCTTTCCTTGGCAACCTGGCATGGCTTTCATCAAGCTGAAACCAGGCGTAAACCCCAGCACCCGTGCTGCAACGCAGAGCGTAACGCGTGCAAAGGTGTTCGACAATACCGACGTAAAGGTGGAACAGGTGTTCGACATGAACAACGAATATGCCGCATTGAAACGTGCAAGAGGGCTCGACCGATGGTTTGTTGTGAAATTCGACAGCACAAAGAACGTTGAAGAAGTTATCAACGAACTACGCCGCGACCCTGCCATCGAGAAGGCTCACGGCAACGTGCAGATTACGCCCAGCAAGGTGAAGTACACCGCAGCATCGCGTGCGCCCATCCCCTCTAACAAACTAAGACCTGCAAACGATGGCGCAGGTCCACTTAATTTTAGCGACCCTTACTTACAATACCAGTGGCATTACACCACCACCATCGGTTCGTATGGCCTGTTTAAAGAAGGGGCAGACGTAAACCTGTTCCCTGCTTGGCAGAAAGAAACGGGCAGCCCCAACGTGGTGGTAGCCGTGATGGACTCGGGTGTCGACTTCGAACACGAAGACTTGGCCGCCTCTGCCTGGCAAGGTGTCGACAAGAATACGGGCCAGAAGATACACGGACGTAACTTCTATGCAGCCGAAAGCGGTAAGGGCGACCCCAACGTTATCGTGGCCGGCGGACATGGAACGCACGTGGCAGGAACCATTGCCGCACGAAACAACAACGGCCTGGGCGTTTGTGGCGTGGCCGGTGGCAACGGCAGCGACGATTCGGGCGTGCGACTGATGAGCTGCGAAATATACGGGCGCGATGGAACCAAAGAGACTGCATCTACTGCTTACATCGTTAAGGCCTTCGAATTTGCTGCCGAAAACGGGGCATCCGTATGCAACTGCTCGTGGGGTTACGCCTTCGACCGCAAGAAATACCTCAACAACGAGAACTTCCAAAGCATCTTCAAAGCGCAGTTCGACTTGCTGAAAGACGGCATCAACTATTTTACCGACTATGCCGGATGCGACCCGCAGGGCAACAAAAAGCCCGGTTCTTACATGAAAGGTGGTCTTGTTGTCTTTGCATCGGGTAACGATTCGCAATACGACATCGACATGATACCCGCCTCTTATGCGCGCGTGGTGGCCGTGGGCGCAACCAACAGCATGGGTATTCCCACCGACTATATGAACAAAGGGCCGTGGGTAGACATCCTTGCACCAGGTGGAACCACCGAAACGGGCGAGGTAATGAGGGGCGTACTAAGCACCGTGCCCAAGGCTTTTGCCCAAATGAGCACTGGCGGAACGCCCAATACCGACTTTACTTTGCCCAACGACAACAACTACGCATACGCACAAGGCACCTCTATGGCGGCACCCCACGTATCGGGTATTGCCGCGTTGATTGTGTCGAAGTTTGGTAAAACCAACCCCAACTTCACCAACGAGGATCTTCGCCGCCGCATACTTGGAGCCGTAAAAGCCACCAGTCCCTACGCCGTAAAGACCGATGCCAACCTCGCAGGCAAGATGGGTGTGGGCTTTATTGATGCAGATTTCGCCCTTGCCGACCCCGAAACGCAGAAGCCCGACGCACCAGAAATAACCGTTACCGACTATTCAACGGATGCCACTCGCGGCTATTACGATGCCCGCATAACATGGAAAGTAACCGACGATGCCGATGCGCTGAACGAACAACGCACGGCCTTTGCCTACGACATACACCTCTATAAGAAGGCCGACATGAGCAAACCCGTGCAAAGCCTAACTCGTTATTCGTACGATAAGCTTGCTGGCACCGAGTTGGAGCAAATGTTTACGGGGCTGGATACTGATGTTGACTATGTGGTAAAGATGTCGGCGCGCGACCGTTTCAACAATACTTCGGCCGATGTAACGGCTAGTTTCAAAACGCGCCTTAACCATGCGCCCGTACTTGGCGGCGCAATGACCGACACGTTGCGACTACTCGACACGCAACCTTACTTCCATAAGGTGATGCCCGTAACCGATGAAGACGGCCACACATGGAACTATACCACCACCGCGCTGCCAAGCGGCGTTGAAATTAAACGTGTAGGCAACGCCTTAGACCTCTTTATCAAGGTAGGTTCGGTAGGTTCGTACGGATTTGAAGTGACCCTTACCGACCAACTTGGCGGCAAGACGGTGCAGAAATTCGCCTATAAGGTGGTTTCGCACACGGCTCCCACGCCCACAAACACGCTTAGCGACGTGTCGTTGTTCGAGCAGGGCGAGGCCGCACAAATTAATTTGGCCAACGCTTTCACAGCCATGAGTGGTGGCGAGATGCAATTCGCGGCCACATCTAGCAACGATGCGGTGGTAAAAGCCTCGGTAACGGGCAAGCAACTAACGCTAACCCCCGGACAAAAAGGCACGGCCACGATAACCCTCACGGCCATCGACGGCGGCAAACGCACCACAACAACCATCCAAGTGCGTGTTACCGACAAGAACGCCCCCGACGTGCACACCATCTATCCTATACCGGCGCACAGCTACATCAAGGCACTTATGCGCAGTGGGGTAAGTAAGGTGCAGGTTATCGTTACCTCTTTGCGTGGCCAAAAGCTTATCGACGAAACCTTAACGCCCGACAGTCGCACGCACGAAGTGACTTTGGGCATCGACCGACTAGCTCCTGGCACCTATTATCTGCTGCTCAAAACCGAGCGCATAACAAGCAAACACACCTTCATCAAGAAATAAACAGCACGCTATGAATAAGATATCAATGGCACTCCTCGCGTTCGGCGCAAGCCTGGCAATGGAGGCCACGGCGCAAAGTCGCATACTACCTGTGCTAGAAGCCACACCCGATGCGCGCACAGCAGCCCTGGGTGGCACTTTGCTTGGCAATGCCAACCAAATGCACATTTACACTAACCCCGCCGCCCTTACCTTTGGCGAAAAACGTTTTGTAGCCGACCTGTCTGCCGAGGCACAACCTAAAACCGACGAGGGCCGACTGATGCAATATAACTTTGCGACGGGCTATCGCTTTGCCAATCGTTCGGCCTTGATGGCAGGCGTGCGTTACCTTGGCGGCCTAACGGTTCCCTCGGTGGGTGCTACGGGCGAACCGGATAAGGTTTCGCCCTACGATATGGCCCTAGACTTGGGCTATTCGTTCGCCGTAACGCCCGAAGTGGCCGTGTATGCCACTGCAACCTACGCCCGAAGTCATGCCGCTACCAGCGCAAACGCTTACGCTTTCTCGGTTGGAGCGGCCTATCAAAAGGGTTTCAACATCTGTCCTTCCATCCCTACCACGCTAACTGTTGGTGCACGACTGTTGGATTTCGGCAAGTCGGTGAAGTTTAACGATACGGGCATACCCCAAAGTTTGCCCACTTCGGTGGCAGTAGGCGGCGACTGGGCCGTAAACTTCGCTCCGCAACACGCGCTTACTTACGCCCTTTCGTGTCGTTATTTCACCCCGAAAGATGCTAGCGAAACCTTGCTTGCCGGTGGTTTGGAGTACACTTACAAACGCATGCTCTCTGCAAGGGTGGGCTATCAGTATGCCGACAAGGGTTCTAATGCCCTTACTTTCGGTGCTGGTGGCGAGTTGTCGGGTTTCAAACTCAACGTGGCCTACCATCATGCCTTCGCCGATTACGGCGTAGATGCCTTGATGGTTGGCTTGGGTTACGCCTTCTAGCTTTGCTTTGCAGCGTAGGCTGCCTTAAAGTGTGGCATGGCAAGTGCCTTGCCGCACTTTCTTAGAAACTTACCATTGCAGCGTAAGTTACATCATAAGCGAGAGCCATATCTTGCCGCGAAGACGGCGTAGATATGGCTTTTGCTTTTATTAGTGGAATTATAAAAGGGGTGTCAACTTGCCAACATTTGTCCGTTTTTCAGTAAAGACTTTGACGTTATTACTGCATTTTTTTCAACCAAACGCCCAACTTGCCGCAAAAAATCGATTCTCGCGAAGGTTTGTTTCGATGTAAAATGGGGATAGCATGCGAATATGTCAAAATGAATTTTTATTTAGATAAACTGCCATTTGCACCAGATTTTGGGCTGTTTGGTGCTAAATGTAGTGCGTTTTGCTGCTAAACGCAGTGCGTTTTGGTGCTAAATGCAGTGCGTTTTGGTGCTAAATAGCGTGCGTTTTGGTGCAAAACGCAAGGTAAAATGGTGCAAAATGCAGTGCAAAATGCTGCTAAATGCGAGCCGAAAAGCATAAAAATACGCTGCAATGGAATAAATACAACCCTCTCGAACCTTTAAAAATAGGACTAAAAAGGGCAAAATGGCCGCTAAAAAGTGGGTTTTTGGGGGTAAAAAGTGGGTATTTGGGCTTGGAAAATGACGAGCCGGCAACCAATCTAGAAAGGCAAAATGGCGCAAAA
>NZ_KV815107.1:15740-27314 GCF_001814145.1 Prevotella sp. HMSC073D09
ACCAATCTAGAAAGGCAAAATGGCGCAAAATGCAAATAATTCCCTTAAATTTCAGTTGAAACGGGAGCACGTTAAGCAGAAAATCGTGGCTAATTGCATGTTTTTTAGCCTTGTTTTTCGCTAGAATGGGGTGGGAGAGAAGGTGTGTTTTGTAAAGAATATGGTAGTTTTTTTGGAGTCGGAAAGCTTGGTAAAACTAGATGGGTTAGAAATTCTAGATGGGCTGGTAAATCTAGATGGGCTGGTAATCCTAGTAAATCTAGCAATTTTAGTGAATCTAGTAATTCTAGTAAATCCAGTAGTCCTAGTTAATCTAGCAACTGGTTATCCTAGCTAATCTAGTAACTAGTAATCCAAGTTATCTAGTTAATCTAGTGGTCATGGTACATCTAGCAATCCTAGCAAATCTAGTATTTCTAGTTAATCTAGACAGCCTAGCTAAGCTAGTAAATTTGGCTCAATGGCCTTGTGCGCTTATAAACTTCCCTGTTTCCTTTTTCTCCTTGTTACTTTCCCCCTTGTTACTTTCTACCTTATTGCTTTCTACTTCCTCCTTGCTACCTTCTCCTTTCTCCTTCCTACCTTACTCCTTTCTCCTTCCTACTTATTACTTTCTCCTTACTACCTTACTACTTCCTCCTTACTACCTTACTACTTTCCTCCTTCCTACCTTCTCCTTTCTCCTTCCTACCTTACTCCTTTCTCCTTACTACTTACTACTTTCTCCTTACTACTTATTACTTTCTCCTTACTAATTTCCTCCTTTCTCCTTCCTACTTTACTACTTCCTCCTTACTACCTTACTACTTCCTCCTTACTACTTATTACTTCCTCCTTCCTACTTTCTCCTTATTACTTAGAAAAAGCAACCACACCTTCTCCCTTCATTCCATCCATCAATATGCGCAAAGGCTGTTCAAAGCGCACGTGCCTAACGTGTTGTGTCTCTTCAACGGCAGGCATGGCATCGAGAATGTCCTTGCGGAAGAGGCCATCGGGGATGTTCGTGTCTATCGTAAAGTAGCCAACACCAAAGCTAGTGAGGTTTTGAAAGAAGTGTGTTCCTTGGCTAGGGTCTATCCGATAGTTCTTCAATGCCACCTCAACGATGACACGTGCCGCACTGATATGCGGCCATTTAACGGGAACGCCCAGCCAAAAATCGCTCGAACCCCAACGCCCAGGCCCCACAAGAATGTAGTTTCGGTCGGTACCCAGAAAGCTGCTGTTGATGCGTTCAATTTCTTCGGCCACGCGATAGTTGTCGGCAGCCGAGAAGTTGTCGCCGTACTTAACGTACACCACGTCGGTAACGTCGTCGCTAACGCCATGTCCCAAGGTGTTGTGCGAACGTAGCAGGCACTGTTTGTCGGGTATGGCCGACAGGTCCTCGTCTAGCATTTGTTTGGCATCTACGATGGGGCGTATTTGCAAAAGGTTGAACTCGCCCGTGCGGTCGGCGTTGATGTTACAGGCAAACTCAATCTCCACAGGGCGTTTCATGGCATCCTCGCCATAGCGCATGGCCATTTGCATGATTTGCGGTAGGGGGAAAGCATCGTGCCTAAGCACGCCGCCAAAGGTGATGAGCTTGCGCCCGCCCTCGTAAAGGCCCTCGCGAATGATGTTGTCGTTAGGGTCGTATGTAGAGGCGATGAAGTGCAACGAATGGTCGGCCTCGGCCTCCTTTACGCCCAGTTTCAGGATGTTAAAGCCGTCGTCTACGGCAAAGTCGGTGTTGAGGTGCGTGGTGTCGAGGGCGTAGAATTGCGTTTGCGTGTCGCGTAAGGCCATTTTCATCTCGCTTGTTTGCAGCACTTGGTTGGGGTGATAGGGACTAACGCGCAACGTCTGACCGCCATCCACGATGTATTTGCCTAGCCCCAGAGCCAAGTTGGCAATGCCGTCTTCGGCTTGTTCGTCGCCAACGGGGTAGTAGTTGATGGAGCGCAACACGCCGCTGACGTTGGGATAAAATCGTGCGCCATAGTCTTTACCCACCACGGCCTGCAAGATGACGGCCATTTTCTCTTGGTCGATAACGTTGCTTGTGGCCGACATGTAGGCCTTTGAGTCTTTATAGAACACAGAGGCGTACACGCCTTTGATGGCTGCGGCAAGCATGCGGAGCATCACTTCGGCATCTTCGGTGTAAGGAATCATGTATGTGCTGTATATTCCTGCGAAGGGTTGGTAGTGCGCATCTTCGAGCAGCGAGCTAGAACGCACGGCAATGGGGCAACGCGTGGCATCGAAAAAGGTGGTGAAGTCGGCTTTAAGGCTGTCGGGAAGCTTTGCGGCGAGGAAGTGGCGAAGTATCTCGTCGTCGGTTGCATCGCTTAGGGCAATTTGGTACAGGTTGTTCTGCTCCATAAATTGGTCGAAGAAATCCGTACACAGCACAACCGTCTTAGGGATGTGCACCTTTACGCCCGGAAAGCTGTTAAACTCTGGATGCCGCTTGATGATGTTGTCGAGAAAGGCCAGTCCGCGGCCTTTTCCGCCCAACGAGCCGTCGCCGATGCGTGCGAAGTGGGCATAGCGGTCGAACTTCATGCGGTCGAACACGGCCACAACACCGATGTTTTTCATGTTGCGGTAGCGCACAATGGCCTCGAAGATAATTTGTCGGTGCGCATCCACATCCTTTAATTTGTGCCACGTAACGCCTTTGAGGAAGGCCGAAACGGGGAAAATGGCCCGGGCCGAAAGCCAACGGCTAACGTGGTTGCGGCTGATGTGGAAGAGCATCGAGTCGTAGGGGATGTTGAAAATGTTGTCTTGCAGCTGTTTAAGCGAGGCGATGCGTGCCACCTCCTTACGCGTTTTGGGGTCGCGGAAGATGAAATCGCCAAAGCCCATGTGCTCTTCCATGAGGTGGCGCAGGTCGATACTCATCTTCTTCGAGTTCTTGTCTACAAAGCGAAAGCCTTCTTTTTCGGCCTTTTCGCGGTTGTTTGTTTCGGAGCTTTCCAGGATGAGCGGCACAAACTCGTCGCGGCGGCGTATCTCGCGCAGCAGCTTGATGCCCGCCTCGGGGTCCTTTACGCCGTCTTTGGGAAAGCGTACGTCGCTGATGACGCCCAAAATGTTGTCGGCGTATTTGTCGTAGTATTCCATCGCCTCTTCGTATGTTCGGGCGAGAACCACTTTGGGCCGACCCCGCATTCGCAAGGCGGCAGCCTGGCTGTTAAGCGCCTCGGTGGATATGCGCTTGCTATGAACGAGGATGTAGCTGTACAGGTTGGGGAGGATGGAGGAGTAGAAACGTATGCTGTCTTCAACCAGCAAAATCATCTGCACGCCGCCTTCCTTGGTGTCGTGTTCCACGTTCATCTTGTCTTCGATAAGCTTGATGATGGAGAGGATGAGGTTGGTGTTGCCCAACCAGCAAAACACATAGTCGAAGATGCTGAGGTCTTCGTCTTGCATTCGGCGCGTTATGCCGTGCGAAAACGGCGTAAGCACCACGCAAGGCACCAGTGGGAAACGCTCTTTCACGGCATGCGCCACGGCGAAAGCGTCGTTGTCGGCATTGCCGGGCATGCAGATAATGAGGTCTACGCTAACACCCTGCATCACCTCTTCGGCCTCTTCAACGGTGCTTACCTGCTTGAATGTGGGCGGATAGCGCAGTCCTAGCTCAACGTATTCGTTATACATCTTCTCATCGATGCGGCCATCGTCTTCCAACATAAAGGCATCGTAGGGGTTGGCTACGATAAGCACATTATATATGCGGTGTTTCATCAGGTCGATGAAGTTGACGTCTTTGAGCAGGATGTCGTTCCACTCTTGCGGTATTTTGTTGTCCATGTCGTTCTGTCTTTATGTTTGGCGCGTGTGGCCCGAAGGCCCAATGGGCGGCGTTTGCCTTGCCGTTAGCGGTGATGCAAAATTAAGGTAATGCGCCCGAACGCCCAAAACATTTAGGAAGAAGTTGCGCATGGGTCTGAATTTATTGTGCAAATGCAAAAGGTTTGATGGTAAATAAAACGCACAAAATGAAAGAATTGCAAAAACGTTTGCTATCAAAAAGATAGCGAATGTGTGCGAAAACATTGTATTTTGGTTGTGTTTTTATTCATTTATTGCCGAATATTAATCAAAATAACGATTTTAGTTGCAAAATATTTGGTAGGTGTTTAAATTTTTCATAGCTTTGCAATATTCATTAAACGTTTGTGATTCGAACATAAGGCTTTGGCCATCCTTCTACGCTGAATAATCAATAGGCAACCATAAGGTGTTGTTTTTTATAATAACTAATGAGAGAATTTTTTATGGGAAAAAGGTTTACTATGCTATTGGGCAGCCTCTTCTTGTGTATGGGAGCGGCCTTGGCCCAAATGAAAATCTCAGGAACAGTAATCAGTTCGGAAGACGGACAACCCGTGATTGGGGCCTCTGTCGTTGTTACTGGCACAGGTCAGGGCACCGTTACCAACCTCGACGGACAGTTTACGCTTACCGTACCCGAACGTGCTAAGCTGCATATATCTTCAGCAGGCATGAAGGCTGTGGACGTAACAGCCAAGGATAACATGCGTGTTGTGCTCGAACCACTGAACACTACGTTGGGCGAAGTGGTGGTTACGGCGATGGGCATTAAGCGTTCGGCCAAGGCATTGGGCTTTTCGGCCACGGCTGTTAAGGGCGACGAGATTGCTGCGGCGCGCACTAACGACATCATGTCGAGCCTTGCAGGTAAGGTGGCGGGCGTGCAAATATCTAGTTCTTCGTCGGACCCAGGCTCGTCTAAGTCGGTTATCGTGCGTGGTATCAGTTCGTTGGGCAGCACCAATCAGCCGCTATACGTTATCGATGGCGTGCCGCTTAACAACAGCACGGTATCTACCGACAGGGACTTGAACCGCGGTTACGACTTTGGTAACGGCGCTAGTGCCGTAAATCCCGACGACGTGGAGAGCATGACCATCCTTAAAGGAGCGGCTGCAACGGCCCTGTATGGTAGCCGAGCCGCCAACGGTGTTATCCTTATCACCACCAAGACGGGTAAGAAAGCCCAAAGGGGACTGGGCATAGAGTATAACGGCGGCATGCAATGGGAAACGCTGTTGCGCCTGCCGCAGATGCAAAACGACTTTGGTATGGGTTGGTATGGCAACAAAACCGACAACGAGAACGGCTCCTGGGGGCCGCGTTTCGATGGTTCGTGGTTGCGTTACGGAGCGGTTTACGAAGGCACACAGAACTTTAAGAGTTACGTGCCGATAAAAAACAACGTGCGCGATTTCTTCGACACGGGCTATCGGTACAGCAATAGCGTGTCGCTTAACGGCGCAACAGACGTGAGCAACTTCTTCCTCAGCCTGTCGCAGATAAGCCAAGACGGCATCATACCCACCAATGCCGACAGCTATAACAAGTACACGTTCTCGGCAAGGGCAAGCCACAAGGTGAACAACCTCACGTTCAGCACGTCGCTTAACTATGCTTATCAACGCAACAACTTCGTGTCTACGGGGCAGAAGTCGAGCTCGATGTACAACAATGTGATGCAAACGCCGCGCGACATCAGCATCGTTGAGCTGAAAGACCTGAACAACCCCTTCAACACACCGGGTTATTACTATACACCTTATGGTGTAACCAATCCCTATTACGTGCTCAACAACTTTAAGAACGAGTTTGAAAGCGAGCGCTTCTATGGCAAGCTGCAACTGGATTACGACTTCTTGAAGTATTTTAAGCTTACCTATCGCTTCGGACTTGACACAAGTACCGAACATCATGATATGGGCGAACCCAACATGTCGACCCTGTTTAAGGGCACACCCAACTGGGAAGACGCGCTGCGTAGCCTCACGGGGCGAGTGAGCGAGCAAACAACACGCCGCCGAGAGATAAACCAAGACCTGCTGGTTACGTTCGACAAAGACCTTACCGACAGTTGGCACGTCAACGCATTAGTGGGATTTAACGGCAACGAACGCAAGTACAGCTACCAGAGTTCGGAGATAACGAACCTCACCATACCCACTTGGCTCAACCTTGCCAACACTGCCGACAAGCCTACGATAAAGAGTTACCAGCGCACACAGCGGCTGATGGGCGCGTTGGGACAAGCCGAGGTGGCGTTTAAAAACATGGTTTACCTCACGCTTACGGCCCGAAACGACTGGTCGTCAACGCTTCCGCGCGGCAGCCGCTCGTATTTTTACCCTGGCGCAACGGCCAGTTGGATAGTCTCGGAGATGCTTCCGGAGAACGTTAAGAAGACTGTTAACTACGCCAAGCTGCGTGCAGCATGGGGAAAGACGGGCAACGACGCCCTGCCTTACATGGTAAATACCATCTATCCGCAAGGTTCGGCCAGCAGTAGCGGGTGGGCAACAAGTAAGTTCCCCTTCACCAATGGCAGTTGGAACGCCTATACCGTGGGCAATACGCTTGGCGGCAGCAAGCTAAGTCCTGAGATGACCACCGAGTTTGAAGTGGGACTGAACATGGCTTTCTTTGGAAATAGGCTCAGTTTTGATGCCTCGTTCTACAACCGAACCAGCGACCGCCAGATATTTAGCCTCGATATGGATGCCGCTTCGGGCTATCTTTACCAGAACATGAACCTTGGCGAGATACGCAACCGCGGCGTTGAACTCGTTGTTAGCGGCACACCCGTGAAGCTGAAAGACTTTGCTTGGGACGTTACTTGGAACTTCACCAAGAACTGGAGCAAGGTAATCAGCCTGCCCGAAGAGCTAGGTGGCGAGTCGTCTATCTATGGATTGACTGGCGGAACGGGTCTCTATGCCATTAAGGGCGAAGAGTTAGGCGTGTTTAAAGCATACGTGCCACTGCGCGATCCCGCTACGGGGAAAGTGGTTGTCGACAACCAAGGCCTACCCATCCGCAATCCCAAGCAGCAAATCGTGGGTAGTATGAACTACAAGTACACGATGGGCATCAACAACACCTTTACCTATAAGGGCGTTAGCCTTTCGGTAGACGTGGACATACGCCAAGGTGGAAAGATGTTCTCGCGCACCAAGAACGTAACTTACTTTACAGGAAACGCCATGCAGACGGCTTACAACAGCCGCAACCCGTGGATTATACCCAACACCGTGGTGCAGAACGGAACCGATGCGCAAGGCAAACCCGTGTATGTTGACAACAACACGCCGCTCAATGCCACGAGCATTTATAAGTTCTGGGACGATGGCGGATTGGAATTGGGGGCGGGCGACCTCATCGACAAATCGTATATTAAGCTGCGCGCAATAACCCTTAGTTGGGCTTTGCCCAAGAAGTGGCTGGCCAACACCTTCCTCACCGATGTGCGCCTGTCGGCATTTGGAAACAACCTCTTCCTTTGGACACCGGCAGAGAATACCTTTGTAGATCCTGAGCTAACATCATTCGGCAACGACTTGCGAGGCAACTTCGGCGAGTGGTCGGCCAATCCTAGCTCGCGAAAGTTCGGTTTCAACGTTTCCGTTAAATTCTAAACCCGCAGCATGATGAAAAAGATAACAATACTGGCAGCCCTCGCAACGATGGTGTTAAGCGGCTGCAACCTCGACATAAACGACGATCCCAACTATCCATCGGAGGCACAGGTAACGCCTGAAAAGTTGTTCCCGTCTGCCGAGAACGCTATCGCCGATGCCTTGGGCGACCAAATGTTCACCTACGCGGGTTTCTTCTCGCAGTACTTCGAGCAGCGCCCCGAACAGAACCAATACAACAACCTGGCCGAATTGCACCTTGATGAAGGTAGCAATCTCTTCGACAGGTGCTACCAAACGCTATATGCCGGTGCACTGAAAGACTTGCAAGAGGTGATGGCGAAGAGCCCGAACAAGGCCAACCACTACGCTTGCACCGTGCTGAGGGCATGGGCATACCAGCTGCTTGTAGACAACATGAGCGATGCGCCTTACTCTGAAGCCCTGAAAGGCAAGGCCAACCCAACGCCTAAGTGGGAAGACGGTAAGGCCGTTCTCATGGGCGTGCTAGACGAACTGGACAAGGCTGAGGCTAATATCGGCGGTGAAAGCATGACCGTAGACGACCCCATGATGAATAAGAAACTAAGTCAGTGGAAGGGATTTGCCAACGCTTTGCGCCTGCGCATCTACATGCGCTTCATAGACGGCGGCGTAGACGTGGCCAACTATACGCAAAAGGCGAAAGACCTGGTGGCGGCCAACGCTTTCTTCAAGGGCGACATCATGTTTGATGTGTTTTCGCCTGTGCAAAATCAGTACAATCCTTGGTATGGGTCCATCTTTGCGTTGAATGCCAACAACTATGTGGCGGCTTATCCTTTGGTGGAATATTACAGCGATACCGACGACCCGCGCATGGGCTATGCCATAAGCGTAACCTCTTCGGGCGGTAACTACGTGGGCCAGTTGCCTGGCGCAAAAACTACGATGAAAGAATGGAGAAACAACCAGGATTGGAAAAACAAAAACGTCAGTGCCATCAAGTTTTCCGTCATGAAGGCGCAACCCATCTTTGCCTTTACCGAAAGCGAATTGCAATTCTTGTTGGCCGAAGTGCAGCTAAGGTTCAACAACGATGCTGCCAAAGCCAAAGCATGCTATGAGCAAGGCGTGAAGGCAGACTTCGCTTGGCGAAACTTGAAAGTGGGAGAAGCAACTGCTTTCTTGGCAAACGACAAAGTGAAGTTCGACGGAAAGAGCGTTGAAGAGCAGCTGCAACTTATATATATGCAAAAGTGGGCCGCCTTCTTCATGCGCAACCACATGGAAGCATGGTCCGAAATAAGGCGTACCAACGTGCCGCAAACCAGCAAGTTTACCGCCAAACAGGTGTTCGACGGCGAAGGCTATACCCCTGGCGACCTCATTGTGCCGGCCGTTAACCACATACAAGTGGGCGGTTTGGCCAAGCGCGTGCCTTATCCCAACCACGCCCGAAGGCTGAACCCGGCGCAAACGCCGCCCGAAAAGAAACTGAGCGACCCTGTTTTTTGGGATGTTAAATGATATGAGGCCTTTGTCCCAACACGTCTCTCTCTCTGCGATGAGAGAGAGACGTGGATGAAGTAAAACACCTTATTATATAACGTATAAACTGCAAAACAATGAACAAATATATCATCAACCTGTTGCCTGCGCTGGCACTCGTAGTGGGATTGAGCGCATGTGGCGATGAAAGTTTCACCGACTCGAAGGTTACGCCCATCGTCTTGATGGACATGGCAGGCGATGCCACGATTGAAGTGGCATTGGGTGCTACGTACCAAGACCCAGGTTGCACCGCCACCTATATGGGAAAAGACTATACCGCCAAGATGGAAGTGGACGGGCTGGATGCCGTAAACACCAACGCGCCTGGCTTATATCCCATTAACTACTCTTGCACAACGCCCGACGGCTACACCTACGAAGCACAGCGTGTGGTGGCCGTTTGCAACCCCAAGGTGAAGTATAAGGCTGCCGGAACCTTCTTCACGGCTGCCGGCACAAAGCGTGTGGATGCCAATGGCGTGGAGCAAACATACGCCAAGAGTGTTGTAAACGTTACGCAACTGGCCAGTGGATTGGTTAAGGTAGACGACCTGTTGGGCGGATATTACCAGGCAATGAAAGCCACAGGACAGCCAACGGCCGACGCCGTAACCATACAGGCACTGCTGCTTATGGCCGAAGACGGCACTTTTCAGCCCTATTCGGTAAAGGCAAACGGCGCCCCCGTCCAACTAGACGCTTTCTCCAATGCCACTTTTAACGCCAAGAAGGGTGTGTTTACATGGACCGTAACCTACAAAGGCGACACTTACAACATTGTGTTGAACAGATAAAAAGCAATGATTATGAAGAAATACATCATACAGATGGCCGCAGCAGCGTTCGCCCTGATGGGCCTTTCGGCTTGCGACGTAGAAACCAACGAGAAACCAGGCGGAACGGAAGTAGAGCAGATGGCCGGCTTTTGGGATGTGCGTGTGCACGAAGTGAATGCCGACGGAACGCTTACGCCAAACGCGTTTGGCGGCAGCACTTATAACCTGCAAACCTATAACACGGTAGAAAACACGGCCGATAAGATGTGGGTGAACCTGAGTGTAGGCAAGAAATGGAGCCTGTTGCTTGTTACGCCCATTAATTATGGCGCGCGCACCTTTGCTTGTCAAAACGTGAAAGCCGTGTACAACAGCGACGATGCCGGGGCAACAGTGAGCATTACCGATGGAAAAGTGCTAGAAGGGCAGGGGCACAACCTGCACAACCTGCCCACAGACAGCATTGTGTTTAATGTGCAACTGAGCACTTACCCAGGCAAAACCTACCGCGTAACGGGCACGCGCCGAAGTGGATTTACCGAATAAGGTCGCCGCTATTACGTATTTCGTAAAGGCTAGGCCAATGGCTTAACATACACAACCGTGCTTGCATGGTGTGTTCGTCCTGGCCGGATGTGCTAGGCGCAACATCGTGTTACTTACACCGATGCTTTCATGGGGCGTACCACATTTGTGGTGCGCCCCTTTTAGGTTAGGGCAGCAAAGGCTGTTAGTCCGAATATTACAAGAAGGCCAAACGTAACAAGTAAACCGCGTATAACAAGTAAATTACGTATAACAAGTAAGTGGCGTATAACTGGTAACCCTGGTAAACTAGGCGGTATGGCTTAACCAGCAAGTCTAGATACTAGCAATCCTCGCTTGCTCCTATACCTAACGCTCTTTAGCTCGCCATCTTGTTAACTCACCACCTTGTTAACAGGCCAACTTACCACCTTGTTAACTTGCCAACTCCTCAACTCCCCAATTCCTCAACCCTTCACCTCTTCACACCTTCCCCTTGCCTCCTTGTTAACTTGCCACCTTGTTAACCCGTCAACTTATAACCCGTCAACTTGCCAACTTGTCACCTTGTTATAGTCAAACAGAATTGGATTTGAAAAGACACAGCAGCATCGTAAACAAACAGAAAATCTCCTTTTCCTCCGCGTAAGGGTTTGTTCATTCTATGCAACGCACGTCTTGCAGGCTGCTAACAACAATTTTCCAAATGCAATTCTGTTTGACTATGATTTGCCGACTGCTCGACTCCCTAACTCCTAAAAGTGAAAGGGTGAAAAGGTGAAAAAGTGAAAAGATGGCTGCGCCTACCAACTTGTCATCTTGTTATCTCGTCAACTAAAAACATCTCGCCAGCTTGTCAACTCGTTAACTTGTCAACCCGTCAACTAACAAACTCACCAACTCAAAAACTTAAATTGTTATCTTTATTTTTACAAAGTCGTTCTAATTCTTACTTCGTTCTAGCGAAAATAAAGGCTCAAAAGTAGGTAAACTGCCACTGTTTTTTGCTTTTCACGTCTTCCAAAGTGTACAGTTCTAAGAAAAACACCTGCATTTTGCACCATTTTGCCTTTCTAGATTGGTTGCTGGATCGAAATTCTTCAGGCCCAATTACCTGCTTTTAGCCCCTAAAATCCTGCTTTTTAGCAGCTATTTTACCCTTTTTAGCCCTGTTTTTCATGGCTCGCAAGGGTTATATTTATACTTTTGCAGTGCATTTTTATGCTTTTCGCCCTGCGTTTAGCACCAAAACGCCTTGCATTTAGCAC
>NZ_KV815107.1:27414-27765 GCF_001814145.1 Prevotella sp. HMSC073D09
AAACGCAGTGCATTTAGCGGCAAAACGCAGTGCAATTAGTACCAAAACGCAGTGAAATCAGCCGAAAACAGCCCTAAAACTGGTGCAACTGGTGCTCCCGTTAAATAAAAATTCATTTTCCCGCATTCACATACTACCCCCTCTCTGCATCAAAACAAACCCTCGCGAGAATCGATTTTTTGCGGGCAAGGTGGGCAATTGGTGAGCAAAAAGGGCACTTTTAATGTTAAATTTATTACTGAAAAGCTTACAGCGATTGATGAGTTAACAGGTGAACAGGTTAAGAAGAAGACAAGTGGATAAGTGAATAAGTTAATCGTTCTTTTCTCGTTTCTATAAAAGTGCGTTTTC
>NZ_KV815107.1:27865-38429 GCF_001814145.1 Prevotella sp. HMSC073D09
TTTGGCTTAACGAAAACGTTCATCTTTCGTGTTTTGACATAAATACGTCCATTTTGACATGAGAACAGATGAAACATAAAGAATTGCGCTTTATTTTTTTCCTCATTATGTGCCATGGGAAAGATGCTTTCAACTTGTAAAGAAGGTATTGAAAGAACTCTCGCCAGGTTACCTTTTTGAGACAGAGCCATGTTTTGCCGCAGGCGAATGGGGCGGAATTTCAGATTTCATCATATCTTTGTCCTGTTCTTCATATATGAGCGGGGCGTTTATCTTGGTTTCACAGCACAAAGACATAAACTCCTCTCAATCTCTAGAAATATTAAAAGTCAAGACGACATCTGCATATATTTTCATTAATCTTACAAGGCGGCCGTTCTTTCTGTGTGCCTTAACAACCGCACAAACTATTGAACATAAGTAACTTCAAGAAAGACACTCACATTGTGCCACGCCAACAAAATTCAACGAACAAGCTTTTTTTCTCGCCAAATCTTTGCTGCATTTGCAGAATTTAATTACATTTGCCATCCAGAGAGTGAAATGAATATAAAAGCTCTTGGCAAGTTTTGGAAATAACCTAACAATGTATTTTGAGTTTTATCACGGCATTATTTTGCGGACTTGGTTGAAATTGACGGTAAGGCCACGCTGTTGAAAGAGCCGCGAAAGAAACGTGACACGGCAGAGAAAACATTGGAGGACTATGGTTGCAATGCGTCCTTACCATAGGGGATTTTTTAGAACGAGCCTTTCAAACCTAACAAAAAACATACTATTAACAATTGACTTTACTCTATGATGAGAAGAACTGCAACATTAATGATTCTGTGCCTTGTGGCTTTCTTCGCCGCAGCACAGACAATGAAGGTCAGTGGAACGGTGGTAGACGAGTCGGGCGAACCCATTATCGGAGCCTCGGTAAAGGTTAAAGACACAACGCTGGGCGCGGCCACCAACCTCGATGGAAAGTTTACGCTCGACAACGTACCACGAACGGCACGCGAGTTAATCGTTTCGTACATCGGTATGAACACGGTAACGGCAACCATTAAGCCCGAGATGCGCATCGTCATGAAGTCGGATGCGAAACAAATCGATGACGTTATCGTGGTGGCTTTCGGTAAGCAAAAGCGCGAGGCGTTCACTGGTTCGGCCGGCGTTCTTAATGCCGACAAGATTGCCGAGCGACAAGTGAACAACCCCTTGTCGGCCCTTAACGGCAAGGTTTCGGGCGTACAGATGATCGAAGGAAACGGTCCGTCGTCGTCGCCCACCATCCAAATCCGCGGCATCAGTTCGCTCAATGCCGGCAACGGGCCGCTCATCGTTGTCGACGGACTGCCCTATTCGGGCTATTACAGCGACATCAATCCCGCCGATGTAGAGAGCATCAGCGTGTTGAAAGATGCCGCCTCCAACTCACTTTACGGCGCACGTGGTGCCAACGGCGTTATCCTTATCACCACCAAAACGGCCAAACGCGGCAATGCCGTTATCTCGGTAGACGCCAAGTGGGGCTTTAACGAAGATGCCAAAGTGGATTACGACAACGTAAAATCGCCCGGCGAGTACTACGAAATGTTTTATAAAGCCATCTACAACAAGTTTCATTACGGCGACGGAATGGATGCTTACTCGGCCTATCTCAAAGCAAACGAAACCATTTACAAGCCTGGTAGCCAAGGCGGACTGGGCAGCATCGTGTACAGTGTGCCACAAGGCGAATACCTTATAGGACAAAACGGCAAGCTAAACCCACATGCAACATTGGGCAATGTGGTTCGGCACAACGGCAAAGAGTACATGCTTTATCCCGACGATTGGAAGAAAGAAGGACTGCGCAAAGGCTTCCGACAAGAGTATAACATCGGCATCAATGGCGGAACAGACATCTTCAAGACCTACGCCAGCATCGGTTACATGAAGAATAATGGTATTTGCTATGGCTCAGACTACACGCGCTACTCGGCTCGCTTAAAGTCGGAGTACCAAGCACGCAAGTGGTTAACCTTCGGCGGAAACATCAGTTACACGCATTCCGAATCTAATTCGTCGGGCAATGCGTTCGGTGCAGCCCACCAAATACCTCCCATCTACCCCTTATACCTTCGCGATGGCAAAGGCAATATCATGTACGACCGCAACGGAAAGATGTACGACTATGGCAACGGAGCGGTTAACGGCGTAACGAGAGAGATTTTCTTAAACGATGCACCCTTGCAAAACGATCTTCTGAACATATCGACCAACAGTAGCAATGCCTACGGAATGCAAGGGTATGCAGACTTTTCGTTCCTCGAAGACTTTAAGCTTACAACCAACGTAAGCATCTATAACACCGAAAACCGCGACAACGATGCCGCCAACCCATATTATGGGTTCGACAAAACTCGTGGCGGACAGGTTGGCGTTTCGCACTATCGCACCTTCGCTTTCAACACGCAGCAACTGCTCAACTATAATAAGGAGTTTGGGAAACACACCGTTTCGGCCCTGTTAGGCCACGAGTACACACGCAACAGCAGCACTACCCTTACGGGAAGAAAGAACAACATCTTTGCTTATAAGATGAACACCGAGCTGTCGGGCGCGCTTACGCTGGTGTCGGCAAATAGCTACAAGGACCTCTATAACATCGAAGGCTTCTTCTTCCGCGGTCAGTACGACTACGATAGCAAATACTTTGCATCGGCATCGTTCCGTCGCGACGGCTCTTCGCGCTTTCACCCAAAACATCGTTGGGGTAACTTCTGGTCGTTTGGCGGTGCTTGGATAATGACCAAGGAAAAGTGGTTCAAGCCTAAATGGGTTGACATGCTGAAACTTAAAGCCAGCTTTGGACAGCAAGGTAACGATGACATTGGCGACTTCTACTACTCAGACTTCTACGACCTGCTGGCTGTAAACGGCGAGGGTTCATTGGCTTTCAGCAACAAAGGTAAGCAAGACATCACGTGGGAAACCAACACCAATATAAACGCTGGTTTCGAATTCGAACTCTTTAAGCGCCGACTTACGGGCAGTGTAGAACTCTATCAGCGCAAAACCACCGACATGCTGCTGTGGTTCTCGGTGCCTCCTTCATTGGGATATGATGGCTACTACGACAACGTTGGCGACATGATGAACCGCGGTATCGAAGTAAACCTCGACGGCGAAATCATCCGCACGAAGGACATAACGTGGTCGATGAACTTCAATATCACGCACAACCGCAACAAGATAAGCTATCTTCCCAAAGAAAATAAAACGTTAGAGAAAGAGGGACACGCAGGTTATTCCAACGGTTCGCGCTATATCGGCGAGGGTTTACCCATCAATACGTGGTACATCAAGAAGTTTGCAGGCGTAAACGAAGAAGGATTGAGCACCTGGTATTATACCGACCAGGCAACAGGCAAGCTGAAACCCACAACCGATTACAGCTCGGCCGACTACTATTTAGGTGGTAGTCCGCATCCCGACGTGTACGGCGGTTTCGGCACTTCGGTACGCGCCTACGGCTTTGACTTGAACATCAGTTTCATATACTCTCTCGGAGGCAAGGCCTACGACAACGGATACGAAGGCATGATGCGCAACCCCGAGCCCTCGATTGCACCGCAGGCTTACCACAAAGACCTGCTCAATGCTTGGACACGTGAGAACCCCAACAGCAACATACCGCGTTTCCAATACGGCGACTTGAAAACAACCGCCTTCTCTGATAGGTTCTTAATCGATGCTAGCACGCTCACCTTCAAGTCGATAAGTTTGGGCTATACCTTCCCCGCACAGCTAATAAAGAAACTGCAACTAAGCAGCTTGCGCGTGTTCCTCTCGTGCGACAACGTGGCCTATTGGAGCAAACGCAAGGGATTCGACCCCCGAACAAGTCTCAATGGTAACGTAAGCGACAGTGCATACTCGCCCATGCGCACAGCATCCGCTGGCATATCCGTTAAATTCTAACAACAACGAAAGGACAACATTTATGAAACGGTTCATTAAACACATCATATTGCTCAGCCTAACAGCACCTACCTTAACTGCCTGCCTAGAAGAAGCGTACCCAGGACAGGGTTTCACGCACGAACAACTGTTTGAAACCGACAATACGGCAGCCGCCCTAAGCAAGGCCATACCTGGTGCTATGCTGCGCATGGGCAAAGGAAACGGACACTACGGATATGCGGGGTTATTTATGGACAGAGAAGCTATGTGTGCCGAGATACCCGTTTACGATATGCTGTACGACTACTATCAAGACGAGGGATTCGACCGCAATTACAGCCCCGAATATTATGTGGCAACAGATTGGTGGCCTTTCTACTACGAACTTATAAAGAAAGCCAACCTCACAGTGGGAGCGGTTGCCATCAACGAGAATACAAGTACCGAAGAGCTTGCCCATGTTGGCAACGCGCTAGGTTATCGCGCGTTTGCCTATTACGACATGGCTTTCGCCTACGAGTATAAGAAAACAGGGTATGCCAAACTGGATGACAAGGCTGGAATCGATAAAATCTACGGCCTTACTGTACCTATCCGCACCGAGAGCACCACGCAACAAGAGGCTACAACAGATAGGCGTGCGCCCTTCTACGTGATGTATCGTTTTATCATGACCGACCTAGACCGAGCCGAAAAATATCTGCAAGGCTATAAAAGAAGCGGGGCAAACATGATGGACCAAGGCGTTATCTTTGGCATTAAGGCACGCATGTGGTTGCAACTTGGTACGCGTTTCGAGAAGTACAACGCCGACTTGCAGGAACAATTGGCACACGAAAACGACGAGGCACTAGCTAAATACAACAAGCTGGGCATCACATCGGCCAACGATTGCTTTAAAAAGGCGGCCCAATATGCACGCTTAGCCATTAGCGAAGGCCATCGCCCACTTACCAAGGCCGAATGGTTTAACAGCACAACGGGCTTTAACACGGCCAACGAAGCGTGGCTGTTGGCCGTGCAAATCAACTCGAACGACATGACGAATGGGTCTAACTGGAACTGGAAAAACTTTGTTGGCAACATGTCGCCTGAAAATACTTTCGGCTTAAACAACCTCGAATACAAGGCTTTCCGCATGATAGACGCAGGCTTGTATAAAGGCATCGAGAACGGCGATTGGCGTAAAAACACGTGGATTGCCCCAACTGACGCTGGCCAAACTGCGGCATACCCGAAGTACACCACGCTCTACAAGGCCGAAGATTGGGCCAAACTTCCAGCCTATACCAGCTTAAAGTTCCACCCACGCAGTGGAGAAATGAAGAACTACAAAGTAGGAGCGGCTGTCGATATTCCGTTGATGCGCGCCGAGGAAATGTTCCTCATTGAGGCCGAGGCCAAAGCCCATTACGAGGGATTGGCAGCTGGCAAGCAGGCATTGACCAATTACCTGAACACCTATCGTTATGACGACAACTCTTATCAGTGCACCGCCACAACCATGGATGCCTTTAACGATGAGATATTACGCCAAAAACGGATCGAGTTCTGGGGTGAAGGTATAGTCTTCTTTGACTACAAACGACTCGAAAAAGCTGTCATCCGTCACTACGAAGGCTCTAATCATCCTACGGACTATCAATGGAACACCAAGGCGGGTTTCGTTGCACCGCGCATGAACATCTGCATCAGCCACTACGAAAGGCAGTACAACGCAAACATCGTTAACAATCCCGACCCCACGGGCGTTCACGAGGAAAAGAAGTAAGACATTGTTTTTGATAACACAAAACAGCTTTTAGAATGAAAACATTTAAGCATATAGGTCTAATAGGGGTGCTAACTGCCGTGGCATTGTTCACGGCCTGCTCCGATAAAGACGACTACACACCTGGCCCCGAAGTGGCCAGTGGATGCCAGCAAGTGCGTTTCGCACCCACCAACAACAACATCTGCGTGATGGATACGGCCGACATCAACGATCGTACCGCCACGCTGACGCTTAAAAGAAACAACACGGGTGCAGCTCTCACCGTGAAGATTACCGCCTTTTCGCAACCGGCAGGATTGCAGCTGCCAGCCGAAGCAACCTTTGCCGCAGGCGACTCGCTGGCCACAATCACCATCAAAGCTCCCGAAAAGGTGGCTGCCAAAACGGTGTACAGCTACGAACTTAAACTAGAAGGCAACGATGTAGACCCCTATTCTAAACTGGATGGCGGCGTGGTATTCTCTGGACAGCTCAACTTCCCCATGTCGAAGAAGGCCGAATTTTATGCCGACCCTGCTTCGAAAAACTATGCGCTATTCAACGCTTGGACGGAGACGGTGATGGTTTTAGGCAACAACAACTTCTACATCAAAGACTTTATGCACTCTGGAGAGAACCTCTGGCTCATAACCAGTTCAACAGGCGTGCTCGGAGTTAAGAGCGATTCGTGGACAAAAAACTGCATCGTGGCAGACACTTCTGCACCAGGCAGCTACTCGTATCACTTCAAAAAAGTTGTAGACAAGCTGCTGAAACCCTATCCCCTTTATCCGCTAGGCAACGCTAGCGGTAAGCCGTGGATTAGCGAATTGACACTATACGGAGGGCCCGATTACTCTTCTTACAGCTCAAACGGCACTTGGGGTAAAATCTATATCGAGCATGCCAAGTACAGCACAGGCGAAGAGGAGAGTTGGGTTTACCTTTATTTCCAACTAAAATAAGCTACAATGGAGAGGCCAAGATGCGATGGCCTCTCCGCTTTTCAACCACTAAAACAACACTTATGCTTTATAAATTCAAACATTTAACTTACATCGCCCTTGCCCTTCTTGCGCTAACGTTTACGGCATGTAACGAAAGCGGCGATGACGTTGAGGAAACTTCGCTCATTAAACAGAACGATGAAATTGTGGCCTTAGACGGGAAAGTAACCACGCTGCAAACGGCAACAAAGGGCAATGGCTATAACATCATCCTCATGGGCGACGGGTTTACGGTAGACTTGATAAAGAACGGAACCTACGAAGAGGTGATGAAGAAGTCGGCCGAACATCTGTTCGCGCTCGAACCGATGAAGTCGCTTAGGCCTTATTTCAATGTCTACGTCGTTCAAAAGGTTTCACTTAGCAGCGACTTAAGTGGCTCTACGGCCTTGGCAAGCACCATTAAGAACGGTAAGGTTTGCGGATTCATCAACGATGACAACCTAGACTACAAGACCATGCTTTACGCCTCGACCGTTCCTGGCTATAAAGAAGAGAACTCTGTTATCAGCGTGGTGATGAACACCACCAAACCAGGCGGCATTACATTCTGGGGCAATTGGGGTTCTACATTGTCTTGCGCCTATACCACGCTCTATGGCGGTGTTGATGGTCCCTACTTCCGACACACCATCGTACACGAAACGGCTGGGCATGCTATCGGCAAGCTCGACGACGAATACGACTTGCAGAACCTCGACCTCGATGATGCCGGCCGCGAGCGTTTCACTTACGGTCACACTTTGGGTTGGTTGATGAACGTTTCAACAACCAATGATGCCACCAAGGCACCTTGGGCCGAGTTCTTGGCCGACACGCGCTATGCCAATCAAGGCCTAGGGCTCTTCCTTGGAGGTGGCGCACGTTATGCCACTGGCGTTTGGCGGCCTAGCGAAAACAGTATTATGCGCACCACGGATGTCGACCATATTGAGTTTAACGCCCCTTCGCGCCGAGCCATCTACAACAAGGTGATGCAAGTAACAACGGGTCGCACGCCTACTTACGAAGAGTTCGTGGCCTTCGACCAAAAGCGATAACCGCCCCAATCCGCGGCAACTCGCACACCATCTTCACGCCTTACATTTCGCAATCAGCTTAGGATTGGCGAGTGTAAGGCGTGAAAGGTGAAAAGGTGAAAAGTTGAAAGGGTAAAATGGTAAAAGATGGCTAGTGCCAACTATACATTTGGCTTAACTCCTTAACTCCCTAACTCCTTAACTCCTAAAAGTGAAAGGTGAAAAGATGGCTACGCTACTGAGAAACGAGTTGAGCTAGCATAGTAAGGAACCTGGTTATCCTAGGCCTTCTAGTTCTTCTTGGTTTTCTTGTTATCCTAGATTTCCTGGAAATTCTAATAAACCTAGTCCTTCTTGCAATCCTTGTTTTCTAATTATTCTAGCTATCTAGCTATCTTCTAAGTAATCTAGTAGTCCTGCATACGCCCCCATAGTTTCAACGACGTTTTGCCATTCCCGCTTTTTTGCTTACCTTTGTGCCTTATAAAAACCAAACGCATACCGCTTACATGACCTCAAACAACACCTCTGCGGCAGCTTTTGCCGATACCAAGCCACACTATCACTTGCTAGACGGATTGCGCGGCGTTGCCGCCCTCGTGGTTATTTGTTATCATATAGGCGAAGATTTTGCCACAAACTGCCTCACGCAGTGTGTCAATCACGGCTATTTGGCCGTCGATTTCTTCTTCATGCTATCGGGTTTCGTTATCGGTTATGCCTACGACGACCGCCTAAAAACAATGGGCATTATGGCCTTTGTTAAGCGAAGGGTTATCCGCCTACATCCCATGGTGGTGATAGGTGCTCTCCTTGGCGGACTGTTGTTTTATGCCCAGGGCACCGAATATTTAAAAGTGTCTGATGTGCCTGTGGCCCTTTTGGCCTTCGCCACGCTGCTGAATCTATTTCTAGTGCCTGCTTGGGGAGGTGTAGAGGTACGTGGTTTTGGTGAGATTTTTCCGCTTAACGGCCCCACATGGTCGTTGTTTTTCGAGTATATTGCCAACCTGCTCTATGTGTTGGCCATTCGCAAGTTGTCTACGCGTTGGCTCGCCATGCTGGTATTTGCCATAGGTGGCGCGCTGTTTGGCTACGCCATAACCAACGAGTACGGCAACCTAGGTGCAGGATGGACATTCGCCAACTATGGTTTTTGGGGCGGATTGCTCCGCGTGATGTTCGCCTTCCCGGCCGGCTTGTTGCTTTCGCGCGTATTTCGTAAGTGGCGGGTGCGCGGTGCTTTCTGGTGGTGTGCCCTAGCCATTGTGGCCGTTACTGTGCCTCCGCGCCTAGGCGGAGAAAGCCAAATGTGGGCAAACGGCATATACGAAGCGCTTTGTGTGTTGCTGGTTTTCCCTCTTGTGGTGTGGATAGGCGCATCGGGAGAAACCACAGATGCCCTTTCTACGCGTATATGCAACTTCCTAGGCGACATTTCTTATCCAATTTACATCATTCATTTTCCCCTCATCTACACCTGTTTTGCTTACGCAAAGAGGCACGACACACCTTTCTGCCAAACCATTCCGCAAGTCCTAGCCCTTGTGTTTGCCTGCATCGCCCTGGCTTGGGTATGCCTTAAATTCTACGATATGCCCGTAAGGCGATGGCTGCAAAAGCGATTTGTGTGAGCGCAACGAAGTAACACGGCTGCTTTTGCATGCTAACTGCCATGTTAAATCCCAATCGACCGTCAGACCGCTGATGCACACTACTGGCGCATTTCTTTGGCCATTTCTTTGGCCTTGTCGCCGGTTAGTTTGTGTTCTGCCAGGTAGTTGTCCATCAGTTGGGTTTTCTCCTTAAACTCGAAGGGTTTAGACAACTTGCCGATGGCGGCCCTAAGAGGTAGCTGTTGGAAGTAGGGTGCGGTGTCGCCAAGCCCTATTCTCGCGCCGTGCATCAGGTACGACTTGTCGCGCGGGTCGGCAGAGGCATCTACTTCAAACAGCACTTGTTGTCCTTCAACAAGATGAAAGAGGGGTGCAAGCATGAATGTGCCTGCATGGTGGGTATCGAAGAAGTGGGCATCAAGGATGTTGGCCGATGCGTTTACACTGCGCATGAAGTGCATCAGCACATTGTTTGGCCCGAAAACCATGCTGCCGTCGGCAAAAACCGCGCTGCGAATAAGGGCCGAATAATAATAGCCAGTGCTTACAGAGAGCGAAATGCCCATGCAAACGCGATTGTCCATCTTATACGGTGAGGTGGCCTCCTTGCCTCGGCGGTGCACATATAGTTCGCCAAAATGGTTGGCTTGCAGCTCGTTGGTGTGCACGTAGGGGTCTTCGAACACGCCTGCGCGATAGAAATAACTTTCTAACTCGATGGGATAGAGTTCCACCTCGCGTGCACGTATCTTATAATGGTGTAGCAGTTGGGCTGTGGTTTGTTGCAGCACGCTTTCTATTTCAGCCTTTTGTGTGGTGGTGGCAAGTTGTGCCAACATCTCTTTCATGTTCGTTTCCATATCCTATTGGTTTTGCATTATCAGGGCCTTTGCCGCATAATGGCATCGGCCAACAATACAAAAGTAACAAAAAACGGGGTAGGGTGTACGCGCCAGTAAGGAAAATTAATAAAGATTATTACTGCTGCCTGCTAAAAGATTTGGAGCTGCAAATAGGGTGTTCAGGTGGCCGACAAATAGAAAAATTGGTTTCACCTCTCACCCAAAGTAAGCCCCTCTCTGTTCTTCACTAGCGCGATATGGCGGAAAGCCGATAGGGTTAAAGGCGCAACTGGGTGAAACGCAAACGCCCTGCGCGCCTCGTTGCCCTATGCTCTTACCTCAAAAGGGACTTAAAAATGTTCGCATCATTGCGCCCATCATGTTTAGTCTT
>NZ_KV815107.1:38529-51620 GCF_001814145.1 Prevotella sp. HMSC073D09
CATCATTGCGCCCATCATGTTTAGTCTTATCGCTTATGCCGCCGCAGAGCCGTTGTTCTCATCTCGGAAAGAGGACTTAAAAATGTCCGCAACATTGCGCCCATCACGTTTAGCCTTGTCGCTTATGCCGGCGCATAGCCGTTAGCCTTATCTCCGAAAGCGTGTGTTAGCGGTTTGTTAAAATAGTAAACGTATTTTACAAAACGCGTTCATTGGCCGAACCATTCTAGAAGAAAATAACCGCCAAAATCCATATAAAATGCACCCAAACGAAGAAATTTCAGTGTTTTTTGTGCGCTTATCCCCTCCGTTTTTGGGCATTTACTATGTTTTTGCATTTCTCTTTGAAGAAAAAATCCCCAAAATTTGCATCCGAAACGACAAGAAAATGGTGCCTAATTGCTGGTTGTTGCAACGCATTTTGCCGCAAAACGCATCGCAATATGCACCAAAGCGCAGTGCATTTTGCACCAAAACGCAATGCAATATGCACCAAAACGCAGTGTATTTTGCACCAAAACGCAATGCTATATGTACCAAAATACAAGCTAAAATGTAGCAAAATGTAGCCAAAATCCATAAAAAGCACCATTTTATGCGTTATTTATAGGCATTTTGATTATGTGGAATGAAAAACTGCGTGGTGGCGTTTGGTTGAACACTTCATGTTGTTTTGCCCCCCCCTAATACGTGCTAAAAAGCGTGTTTTTGCGCCTAATTTATCGTAATTATCAATAAGTCAGGTGGTTACAAACTTTTAAAATACGCGCGAAAATCCGACCGATGCCTGGAAATTTTACGGCGAAGGCACTCATAATGTTAAATTTTGGTATAAATGTTTTACGTTCTTATGGTTGTTGTTCCGTGCCATTGCGTGCCTGTGTTGAATTTAATCCTTGTGCCAGTAAAAGAGCACTTGCACGGAAGAGCTTTTGGGATGAAGGATAGTTTGAAAGGGGGGCTTACCTTTCGAAAAAGAAATCCGCAACGCCTATTGGTGGGCATTGCGGATAGAAAAGCCGAGCCGATTTGAAGTTTAGCGGACTAACGGCAATGACGAAACATTCCGATATGAGATAGAGAAACTGAGCTGATTTGGAGTTTAGCGGACTAAGGGCAATGACGGAACATTCTAATATGAGATAGGGAAACCTAGCCGATTTGGAGTTTAGCGGGACAGCAACAAAGGATTGTACATGCAGTACAAGGGCTTATGGCGTTTACCTAGGCTATAAGTCTTGCTCTTCTTTACCTCCAAATCCCCCTGTTTACTATGGGGTTGTCTGTTATTCCAGATCTTCTTGCGTGAGAAAACCAACTTCACAAGGCGTTGTTACCCCCTCACACAATCACCTTAATCTTATGATAATTGTTTCTAAACTCTGTTGGCGAGCATCCTTTCTTTCGCTTGAAGATACGGTTAAAGTTGCTCATGTTGTTATATCCGCACTTAAAGCTTATCTCGACGATGGTCTCGGTGGTGTCTATCAGCATGCGCGCAGCATGTCCCATGCGTATGTCGATGATGTAATCGCTAAGCCTGCGGCCTGTGTGCAGCTTGAAAAAGCGGCAGAATGCGCTCTCGCTCATGTTGGCAAGGTCGGCCAGGGTTTTAAGTCGCAGTTCGTACATGTAGTTATCCGAGATGTATTTCTTTACGCGAAGAACCCGTCTACTGTCGTCTTCGATGTTCACTTTGGCGTAACTGGTGGTGGCTAATGTGCGCGCACCTGTGCTAAGCGACAGCGTGTGCAGTATGTCGAGAAACTGCATTAAGGCCCGAAAGCGGTCGGTTATGCGGCTCATCTCGTCTAGTTTGTCGTACACCTTCATGATGGTGGTCATAGGAAACGCCAATCCCTTTTGCGCCTCTTTCATCATTCGGCGTATGCTTTCGAAGGGTGTCTTGCCGAAAAACTGGTCGGTTTCGGTCATTCCCGCCCCGAAATTAAACTGAATGGTAATCTCGCGGATGTCTTCGCTCTTGCATTCGTGCTGTTCCCAAACGTGTTCTAGTGTGGGACTGGTGATGAGCACGAGGTCGAAATCGCCAATCACTTCACTATTATCGCCCACCGTTCGCCTCACCCCCGCAGCGTTTTCAACGAAGTTTAGCTCGAAAACGTCGTGGTTGTGCACGGGATAGGAGAACTCTTTCTTATGCCTGTCTGCGATGTACAGGGCATCGGTCTCCATCAATGGGGTTATTTCGTGTAGTACGTAAGTGTCCATAATGTAATCGTTCTTAGCCCCAACCAGTCAAGTTGTGGAGAAAAAGCCTCACCCCCAACCCCTCTCCGAGGGGAGAGGGGAGTAGATAGCTTGGCTGCTTTGGTTGTTATTAATGCTATTTTAGAATTTTATTCTTTCTTGCAATTTAGGATATTATTCTTTGCTTGCAATGTCGAAACAAGGCTATTCACTCCCCTCTCCCCTTGGAGAGGGGTTGGGGGTGGGCTTCTTTCCACCACTTCCAAACACATCCTCGCATTATGATAGGGGCATTTCCAAAAGCCGGCCTTATCGTCTACGAGGTTTGGGCGTGCGTTTTCGTCACATCCCCAGAACCATTCGCCTTGTTCGTGGTCTACGATATGTTCGCGAGTATATTGCCAACAGCGGCGGGCGATGTCGAGAGCAGCGGTGTCGCCGAAGTGTTGGTAAAGGTCTATGTGACCAATAACACACTCGCACATCACCCACCACTGGCGTTGGGTGTCCACTTTACCCGTGTCTGTCCATCGTTCGTACACCATCGAGCCATCCGCTTGCAACCCCTCGTCGGCCGCTTTGGCAATGGCCTTGATAGCATGCTCAACCCTTAGTAGCACGTTGGGGTCGTTCAACTCCAACGCGGCCTCGTGTAATAGCCACACCGCCTCGATGTCGTGACCAAAGCTTTGTATGTTGCGACGGCCCTGCCAACGGTCGTCGAAGAAGAGGTCGAGATGGTTTGTCTGCGGATTAAGCAAGTGCGTAAGGAAGATGTCGATAAGATTGGCGATGCGTTCGGCCAACTGTGGCGTGCGCCACACGCGGTAAAGATTGGTGTATGGTTCGAGAATGTGCAGGTGCGTGTTCATCGTTCGCGACCCGTTTTCGTCCTTGTCGCTCAGTCGCATGTCGGCAATGGGCTGCCAGTTGCGCGTTAGTGCCTCCACATAGCCATTGTTCAGGCTGTCGAAGGCGTAGCGTTCGATGCAGTAGCAAAGGTCTTTTGCTTGCTGCAAAGCCACTTCATCGCCCGTGGCTCGTACATATTCGCTCAATCCGTAGATGGCAAAGCCAATGGCGTAGGTTTGCTTTTTGGTGTCGAGCGGACGTCCTTGGGCATCCAAACTCCAAAAAACGCCACCCTCTTGCGGGTCGATAAAGTGGGCAACGAAATAATCTTTAGCCCTAGTTGCAGCCTCCAAATATTCGGGTTTGCCCAAAACGCGGTAGGCCGCAGCAAAGGCCCACAGTATGCGCGCATTGAGCACCGCCCCCTTTTCGGCATCGGGCACGGGGTTGCCGTGCCCATCAATGCGCCCCAGAAAACCGCCACGGCGATGGTCTACCATCTTATTAAGCCAAAAAGGCAAGATGTTTTGGGTGAGTTCGTCGCGCAACTCGTTTTTCAACTTTTCCATAATCATTTCCTTTTTTCTTGTAGCTCGGCGGTTATTTCCTTCATCTTCGTTTCAGAAAGCGGATAGAAATAAATGAACGCCAACGAGAGGAAAGCCCCTGCGGCTGGCAATATCGAGAGGAACATCTTGATGCCTTGAATGGTTTCGGCCGACTGAACGGCGTTGGCTTGGAAACCAAATTGGGCGAGCATCCAACCTGTTACAGCCGTGCCGAAGGCCCAACCGAACTTCTGACTCATTGAAGACGATGAAAAGATAAGCCCTGTTGCGCGGTTGCCTGTCTTCAATTCGCTGTAATCGGCACAGTCGGCGTACATGCTCCACAGCAAAGGGAAGATGCTGCCAGCACAAACACTGATAAGTGCTTGCAAGATAAAGATGAGCGCGAGCTGACTTTTATCGAGCCAAAAGAAACCAATGCTAAGCACCGTTGCCACGGCCATAGCCGCCATAAAGGTGCGCCGCTTGCCAATGCGGTTGCTTATTGGGGCGGCAAGTATTACGCCTACGATGTTGGCAGCCTGCCCAACGGCAAGATAAAGACCGCTAAGCACGAAGGGCAGACCTAGGAAGGAGATGTTGCCCACGGCGGTTTCGTCTACGTAATATTTAAAATAGTAAACCGTTGCGCCGTCGCGAATGGAGTTGAACACAAGCGATGCCACACCCGCACCCAGCAAAATCCACCACGGACGATTGTGCAGCAGGTCGGCCAAGTCGGTTTTAAACGAGTTCTTTTCCTGTTTCACAGGTTGCACACGCTCTTTGGTTAGGGCGAAACAACCAAGGAAAAGCACCACGCACACTATGGCAATAACCACCACGGCCATAAGCCAGCCAAACTGTGGAGCGGTGAGCCAGCCACGCATTGGACCTTTGGGGTCGCCTCCACCGAAAGCGTTTACCAACGGCATAAAGAGCAACAAGGCTACGAACGAGCCAAGATAGGCGAAGGTCATGCGGTAAGTGGCCAGCGTGTTGCGGTGTGCAGGGTCGGGACTCATCACACCTAACAGCGAGGCGTATGGCACATTGATGGCCGAATACACCATCATCATCAGTCCGTAGGTAACGAAGGCGTAGACGATTTTTCCCGTCTCGTCCATCGGTGGGGTAAGAAACGTTAGCACACCGATAGCTCCGAAGGGCACGGCCAGATATAAGAGGTAGGGACGGAAGCGTCCCCAGCGCGACGAAGTACGGTCGGCCACGGCTCCAACGATGGGATCGAAGAACGAATCCCATACGCGAGTGATGGCGAACATGGTACCAACGATGGCGGCAGAGATGCCAAACACGTCGGTGTAGAATATCATCAGATAGGCTCCGAAGAGTTTCCAGAACATCGACGACGACATGTCGCCCAGTCCGTAACCTATCTTTTCGCTAAGCCCTATCTTCATAATGCGCGGTTTTTGGCAATGAGTTTCTTGATGTTTTCAACACTTGCGGCGGTGGTTAGTCCGTCTTGCGGCGTGTGTAAGCAATAGTCTACCAGTCGCTCTATGGTCGAAGTGGCCACATGCATGCGTGTATCCGACGAGGCATAATAGATAAACACGCGCCCATCTTCATCGGCAATCCATCCGTTAGAGAACACAACGTTCATCACGTCGCCCACATATTCGCCACCTTGGGGCACCAAAAGGTAGCCGCCAGGCTGAGCAATCATGCGCGTGGGGTCGTCTAAAGCAGTCATATACATATAGAGAACGTATCGCAATCCGCTAGCGCAGCCCCTCACGCCGTGTGCCAAATGCAACCAGCCTTGTGGCGTTTTGATGGGGTGCGGACCTTCGCCATTCTTCATTTCCATGATGGTATGGTAGTGGCGAGGGTTGATAATGGTCTCTTCGTGCACCTCGGCGTGGGTGATATCGTCGACTAATGCCCAGCCAATTCCACCTCCCGAACCTGTGTCGATAAAGCCATCTTGCGGTCGGGTGTAAAAGGCGTACTTGCCATCGACGAACTCGGGGTGCAGAACAACGTTGCGCTGCTGGCTCCGTGCTTTGAGATCGGGCAGCCGTTCCCACGTTTTCAGGTCGCGGGTGCGTGCTATCCCAGCCGTGGCAGTGGCTGCCGAGAGGTCAGCGGGCTTGCTATCGTCGTGCCTTTCAGCACAAAACACACCGTAGATGTAACCATCTTCGTGGCGAGTTAGGCGCATATCGTAGATGTTTGTTGCGGGATTGTCGGTCTCGGGCATAGTTATCGGCTCGTCCCAAAAGCGGAAATTGTCTACGCCATTAGGACTTTCGGCCACGGCGAAGAAGCTTTTGCGGTCGGCTCCCTCAACACGAACCACCAGCAAATATTTGTCGCCCCACTTCATTGCGCCAGCATTGAGCGTGGCGTTCATCATGATGCGCTGCATCAAGTGGGGGTTGGTGCGTTCGTCTAGGTCGTAACGCCACTCCAAAGGCGTGTGTTCGGCAGTCAATATAGGGTTTGCATAGCGTTCATAAATGCCGTTGCCGATTTCCAATATGTGGTTAGGCGTGGTGAGCAATGCCTCGTGGCGTTGGCGAAGTGCATTGAGTTTAGATTTGAATGTTGACATTTTTGTGAGTTGATGAGTTGGGAAGTTAATGAGTTGATGAGTTTGGGATGTTAATGAGTTGATGAGTTTGGGGAGTTTGTAGGCTTGTGATTTCTTCGTTCTCTTTATCTCCTTTAAAAGCAGAATAAGCCTTCAAACTTATAAACTTAAAAACTCAGAAACTCAGAAACTTATTTCTTACGTTTCTTTGATACCATCCAACACGACTTGTTTGGTGCGCTTTTCAGTTTGCTACGGAAAAGGAACGCGCCCTCCTTATATATCTTTCTGAAATCGTCGGCGCAGGTTTTGTCGGGTGCAGGACCGAAGTTCTCTTCGGCTTTATCCCATGCGTTGCGCCAAAGTAGCACGTAACTGGGGGCAAATCCCTTGATGGCGGGCACCAAGGTAGAGCTATACCATTGTGCATCGGGCGTGTTTCGGTAGCCAGCCTCTGTTAAAGCGTACAGCTTGTTGTGGCTTTTGGCATACTCAGACATGATGCGCATCTCGTTTTGGCATTGCTCAATGAAGACCGCACTGCCGTTATACTGATACAAATCCACGCCAAGCACATCCACATAGCTATCTCCAGGGTAGAAGAGAAAATAGTGTTCGGGCGTGTCGTTGGCTTGTGCATTGGGCGAATAGCTCCAAACAAGGTTGCGTAAGCCTGCTTGTGCCATAGCGTCGAACGTGAGACGGAACAGCGCCTTGTATTGTTCGGGCGTGCATTGTTTGCTTCCCCACCAAAACCAAGCACCGCTCATCTCGTGCCACGGACGGAAAATAACAGGCACGACACGACCTTTCTCGTCTTTAAGCGATGCCATGAAGTCGGCCATACGTTTGTGCCAAAGTTGCATTTTACCTGCTTCCTTACCGCCAGGCAAAACTGCCGTAACGGCATCTCCCTCTGTATTCCATGCGTCTTTTCCTGTAACGGGGTTGTAGGGATGCCAACTGATGGTCACGATACCGCCTTGTTGATGGTGGGCGATAATCTGTTGGCGCATCTTATCAAAGGGAACACCATCCAGATTTTTGTCGTTTCCTAGTTCCAGTCCGCCCAATTCGCAACCAAGAACTGCAGGATAATCGCCACAAACGTCGTTAACGTCGCTTCGTCCAAACTCCCATTTCCACGTCGTTCCATAGAAAAGAGCGTCTTGATGACCAAACATTACGCCACGCTTTTGTAGCGTTTGAAGTCGTTCGATGAGGCCTTGTGCAGGCGATTTACACAATATCTTTTTCGCATTTGCATTCATTGCGAGCATTGCTATTGCCATAGCGAGGATTATTTTTTTCATATCATTGAACATTGAAAGTGGCTTTTTGCAGGTCTTCGTCGCGGCTACTTCCGCCCACCAACACTTCAAACGCGCCAGGTTCTACAACCGATTTCATGTTCAAGTCGTAGAAAGCGAGCTTGTCGGGCGTGATGCTGAACTCGATGGTTTTCTTTTCTCCCGCCTTCAGCGCTACCCGACGGAAGTCTTTCAGCTCTTTTACGGGTCGGGCCACAGATGCCACAACGTCGTTAATATATAGCTGACAAATTTCAACGCCATCGCGTTGGCCCGTGTTTTCAATCGTTACTCGGGCTGTAATTGGCGTTTTCCCATCGTTGGGAATGCTGGCCTGACTAAGCTGTAAGGCGGTGTAACGGAAGGTGGTGTAACTTAAACCGTAGCCGAAGGAATATAGTGGTGTGTTGTCGGTACACACTGCAGGATGGAAGAAAGCTGAACGCTTATGGTTGTACCAAGTGGATATTTGGCCCGCATGTCGTGGCATGGTCATGGCCAATTTGGCTGATGGGTTCACCTTGCCGTATAGTATTTCGGCAATGGCTTGTCCGCCATACTGCCCTGGTTCCCATGCATTGACGATGGCAGGAACATGTTCGGCGGCGTAACGAACACTGAGCGGACGGCCACTGATGATAATAACGACCGTGGGTTTGCCCGTTTCGTTCAGTCGGCTTATCAGCTGTTCTTGCAGTCCAACAAGGTCTAGGTTATCGCGATCGGTATCTTCGCCCGACGTGCGCTCGTTCCAACGGAACCGCATCATATATTCTCCACAACACACGATGTTGAGGTCGCAATCCTTAGCTGCTTGCACAGCGGCATCCACTTGAGCTTGCGACATGTTGCGCGGGTCCCATCCTTGGTCTACAAAACAAAACTCGGTGGTGGGCGAAACACTTCTTAATCCGCGCAAAACAGTCCACACTTGCTCTTCGGGTTGTGGCTCGCTCCAATCGCCCATAATGTTTTGGTCGTTGGCATTGATACCTGTTACCAGCACCTTTTTATACTTTTGCGCATCGAGAGGCAACAAGTTGTTGGCGTTTTTCAGCAAAACGATGCTGTTGCGCGATGCTTCCAGGGCCGTGCGCTTGTGTTCGGGATCGTTGATAACGCGGTCGCGCGTCTTCACATCACTGTAAGGATGCTCGAAAAGACCCATCCTGAACTTCACGGTCAGTATTCGGCGCACGCTTTCGTCTATCCTACTTTCGGGTATTCTGCCCTCGCGCACCAGCTCAACCACGGCCTTTTGCCACTCCGGACCATGCATGTGCATATCCATTCCGGCCATAATGCTTTGGTAAAAGGCCTCTTTATTGTTGGCGGCAGTACGATGTTGGTCAACGCAATGCTCAATATCCATCCAGTCGCTCACAACAAATCCCTTGAATCCCCATTGCTTTCGCAACACGTCGTTCATCAACCAGCTGTTGGTGTGGCAAGGAATGCCGTTCAATTCGTTGTGCGACATCATCACGTTCCAATCTCCGCCCTGCTGAATGGCAGCCTTAAAGGGCGGGAAAAACACTTCGCGCAGGGTGCGTTCGGATACGTCGCAGGGCGCGCCGTTTGTTCCATTGATGGCATAAGAGCCGCCCACAAAGTGCTTAACGCAACCCAACACGTCTTGTGCATTGTCTAAATTGCGCTGATAACCCTTGTTGGTGGCCACGCCCATCAGCGTAACCAGATACGGGTCTTCGCCAAATGTCTCGCCACAACGTCCCCAACGCCCATCACGAGCCACCTCCACATTGGGGTTAAAGTTCCAATGCATGTTCATGGCACGCATCTCTTCGGCCGTTTGTCGAGCGATTTTATAGGCCATATCCACATCAAACGATGAGGCCAAACCGATGTTTGTGGGATAAACGGTGTTGCCCTTGCACTTGGCATTGCCGTGAATGGCATCGATACCAATGAGCAAAGGTATCTGCAAACGGCTCTGCATGTTGAGCCTTTGCAGGCGATTGGCCTCTTCAAGCGTGAGCACATGCAAGAACGACGACACCCATCCGCGGCGCGTCCACTCTTCCATGTCGTGCACCGTTACGCCCGGATAGAACGCGTTGGCCGTGTTGGTGGCCAGCTCTTCGGCAGTCATGGCGGCAGAGTTTTCCTTAAAATGCTCGATACCTACAAGCTGGTTCATCTGCCCAACCTTCTCTTCGAGGGTCATACGAGCCAAAAGGTCGTCCACGCGTTGTGCTACACTGGCCTTGGGATTTTTGTATAGGGGTTGCTCTTTCTTTGCCGACATGGCGTGAAGTGTTGTTGCCGCAAGGGCTAGGGTTAGTATTCGTTTCATCTTCTTTCAGTGTTTGGGCAGATTGGCGATGCCCGTCTTTATCACGTTAACGGTAGACGTGTCTGACGAGAACACCGAGTTTAGCCCCTGTGCTTCCTGTGCAGGGTCGCCCGTATAGTCGTCGCCAGGCTCCCATTGCTCGTGTTTGGGCTGCGCCTGACCACCCCAACCCCAGAAGTTACAGCCTGCAAAGTATCCGCCCTTGGCTGCATCGGCCGCCAAAAGCGAGAACACGTAGCCGTAATAGGCGTCGCGGGCAGTGGTGGGCGACTGCTTTGAGAAGGCGAAACCATCGCGCGGATAACCAAACTCTTCCATAACTAGGGGTTTGTTTATCTTGGCGCAGATGGCCAAATGACGGTCTATATACTCTTTGGTATTGTCTTTGGCGCGTTGCAGGTTTTGCGATAGCGAGTCTTTTTTGGCCCAACTCCAGTTGTAAGGCCAAATATGTATGTTGCAATAGTCAACGTTTGGGTCGGCGCAGATGCGTTGCCACGAGTCGTAATCGGCCTCGCAACCGAACGCACCTTCAGAGCCTACGCTCACCAAATGTCGTTTGTCGATGCTCTTCATCATAGCCGCGGCCTTGGCCAACCATGCCTCGAACTGCGGCAATACGGCCTTATCGAAGGCGCGCGGCTCGTTGCCAATCTGCCACGACATGATGGCGGGATCGTCTGCATAGCGTTTCTTGGTGTAGCGGTTGGTGCGTTTGAGAATAAAACAGAGGTGATTGAAGAACAGCTGTTGCGCCAATTTGTTGGTCGAGAACTGCGAAGCGTACTTAATGTAGGCCGAATAACCCACCTCGTTAGGCTGCAATGCCTTGCCCGCTCCTGCGTGTTCGAGGTAGAAACCATAACCTCCGCTCCACTCCCAAGAGTTATTTAGATAGAGCACAGCCACCATTCCGCGACGTTGAAGCTGCATCATCAGATAGTCAAGACCATCTAATATGGCGTCGTTATACACACTGGGTGATGGTTGAAGCACAGGCGACACCTTCCATTTAATGCCTTCTTCGCCATCGCTACCCACGAGAATGCGCAGGTTGGTTATGCCCAACCGTTTCATTTCGTCTAGTTCGCGGTTCAGCCTTTTTCGGTCTCCGCCCTTCCCTTTCGAACCAAGGATGGCGCCATACCAATAGTTTGCCCCGATAAAAGTATAGGGTTTGCCGTCGCGATAAAGTCTTCCGTTCTTCACCGTAACAAATGATTGTGCCTTAACGGCTGTGGCACAAACCAGAAGTAGTGCCATCATGTAGTATCGTATTTTATTCATTTCGTTTTGTTTCTTTGTTTAGACAGAAATATTTGCTTGACTTCTTTTGACAGAAACACAGGCTGTTTTGACAGAAATACAGGTTTTTTTGACAGAAGAACATAAGGACATATTGTGGCGAATATACGTATGCTTCAGCTCGACTTTCATTTGTCCATCATGACATTTCTCACAAAACTCACAGGGGATATTACTCCCCTCTCCCCTTGGAGAGGGGCTGGGGGTGGGCTTTTTTAACTGTTTGCGCAGCCACTCTCGCCATTCTTCCCATTGTTCTTGAAACCAGAAGTGGCCCGTGGCGGGATATAGTTTCAGACTTCGTAGTCCCTGAGTAACGTTATAGGCAGCGTATGCGCTGTTAGGCGGTACTACCTCGTCGTTATATCCAAACGAAAACCAGCAGGGAATAGTCAGTCGGCGGGCGAAATTCACACCATCGTAATAGCCACTTGTGGCCACTTTCTTAGCGTCGGGCTGCTTTTGGCCATAGAAATAATGTGGCCATCCACAGGCTTTTCCGTGAAGAGAGGCGGTGAGGTCGCACATTGCGGGATGCACCACGCCCACAAATGTAACGGCAGGATGTAGTGCACCGCACACCAACGACAGCATTCCGCCTTGGCTAGCACCAGTTACGCCTAGTTCTCGACCGTTCCATTCGGGCAGTTGGGTGAGATAATCCACCGCCCTTAGTGCGCCGATGAAGATGCGTTTATAAGCCATTTGGTCGCGATTGTCGAGGTTTGTCTCCCAATACCTGTTCAATGCGCCGTGCAGCAGGTCGTCGTACACCTGCTGCGGCATCGTTACAGGTATGCCATGCACACCTATTTCGAGGGTAATCGCCCCGATATTAGCTTGTTCTATGTCGCCTTGGTAGGGTCTGACACCCGCTCCCGGAACGCGAAGTAACGCAGGACGCTTGTCCTCGTAGGCAGTGGGTATGCAGAGAATGCCGTAAATTCGGTTGCCAGGATTAAGTCCGTTAAAGCTCACTTCGTAAACTTGCACGCGCTCGGTACAGCGTTCGGGCAGCAGTCGGCGATGGGCTTCGAGCGGGTAATAACTTGCTTTCTCATAGGCATCTGCCCAAAACTGGTCGAAGTCGGCAGGGCAATTGTCGGTGGGTTGCAGCGTTTCGGGGGCGTAACCCACGGTGCAAAGGCCCTCGTAAGTTTTCTCGCCCACGTGCGCCCACACTTTAAGGCGATAGAAACCAGCCGTTTTCATCGTACCCTTCCACGTCGTTGTGCCGTCTTTTAGCACCACGCCGCTGCGTTTAATATCGGCATACATCACGGGGCCAGCCTCGATATCCACCTTTGCTTGCGGCAACGGACAGCCGTTCTTTAATACTGCCACGTTGAAAACGGCCTCTTCGCCCAGCCGATAATTCCAATTGGCGTGGTTGGGTTGCACCTGCACAACAATTTCGTTGCCGCGTATTTGCGCCACAACAGCAAGACTTACCAATAAGAGAAGCTCCAAAACGAGCGTTATTCTTTTCATTTTTGCAATTAATAAACGTTTAAGTGTAGGTTCTACTGACGATGCAAAGATAGAACTTAATTGCTTAACTTTCATACACTATCTTGATAAATATCAATACTTTGTTTGCGAAAGCTGATAAAGGGGAAAGATGGCTGCGCCTTTTAAAGGTGAAAGGGTGAAAAGGTGAAAAAATGGCTAATGCCACCTAGGCATTTGGCTTAACTCCTTAACTCCCTAACTCCTTAACTCCTTGATTAATATTTCTATAAATTGAGAGGAGTGTAGGGCAAGTCAACTCACTGGCTTATAAACTCACGAAAGTCTAACAACTCCCGAAGAATTAACTCACAAATTCACAAACTCCCCAGCTCAAAAACTCATCCACTCAAAAACTCATCCACTCAAAAACACCCCGACTCAAAAACTCAAAAGCTCATCAACTTAAAACTTAAATCGTTATATTTTGTTTTACAAAACGGTTCTAATTTTCGCTCCGTTCTAGCGAAAATATA
>NZ_KV815107.1:51720-61953 GCF_001814145.1 Prevotella sp. HMSC073D09
GCTCCGTTCTAGCGAAAATATAGGCCATAAAGTAAGTAAATTGCCACTTTTTCTAGCCTTTCACTCCTTTCAATATGTTCGTTTTTAAGAAAAGGAGCTGCATTTTGCACCATTTTGCCTTTCTATTTGGTGCCGAGCTCGTTGTTTTTTCACCCCCAAAAACCTGCATTTAGCCCCTAAAATGCCACATTTTAATGGGTATTTTGCCCTTTTCGGCCATGTTTTTAATGATTCTAATAGGTATGTTTATACTAATTGCGGTGAATTATTATGCTTTTCACCTTGCATTTAGCAGCATTTAGCACTGCATTTAGCACCATTTTACCTTGCGTTTAGCACCAAAACGCATTGTATTTAGCACCAAAACACACTGCGTTTTGCACCATTTTGCACTGCATTTAGCACCAAAACGCACTTCATTTTGCTGAAAATGGCCCAAAAACGGGTGTTAGTGGCGGTCGGTTTAAATAAATATTCATTTTGTCTACATGCACAACTACCCCCTTTTTGCACCCAAACAAACCTTCGCGAGAATCGATTTTTTGCGGCAAGATTGGCGATTGGTTGATAAAAAGGCCACTCATAATGTTAAAATTTATGCTGAAAAATTGACAAGACTGTGGATTTGTGAGTTAACAGGTTGACGAGTTGGCGGATTAACAAGTTAACGAGTTGACCAGTTAACAAGTTGACGAGTAAACAAGTTTACAAGTTAACGAGTAAACAAGAGCAGGTGTAATAGTGCAGACAGACATTTGGCTTAACTTCTAAAAGTGAAAAGGTGAAAGGGTGAAAGGGTGAAAAGATGGCTAACCCCACCTAGGTGTTTGGTTTAACTCCTTAACTAGGATGTTAGTTAACGAGTTGACAAGTTAACGAGTTGACAAGAATTATCGTCCACTCTGCAACTAGACATTTGGCTTAACTCCCTAACTCCTTAACTCTAACTCCTTAACTTCTTAACTCCGAAAAACTAGAATAACAGATTTATGGCATAGAAACACAAAAGGCGCGCCCTGCAAGTACCCATGCCAGTGGCAAAATACTTGCGCGGCGCGCCTAAAAACTTAGTGCGCTAATGCCAATAGTGCAGTGCGGATTAAGGTTTGCGCGTGAGTTTGGGTTTCACAAACACCTCGCCAATGCCACGAAAAGCACCCATAACGGGTTTAGAGTCGGAGAAACGGTTCCAGCCATAGGAAGAGAATGTTTGTTCGGATGCAATTTTCTGCGCCTCTTTAAAAACGAGATTACCCTTATCGTCGAAAGTAAGTAACACGCTTTCTTTCGTTCCGTTGATGGCTGTTTCGTGTCCTTTTCTGAAATCATCGGCCACAATCACGGTGATAAGATACTCGTACACGCCTGGTTGAACTTCGTTTTTGCCCACTATCTTGCCATTATTCATGGTGAAACCCTTACCCGGAGTAAAAGCCACTTCCCAGGCATACTTGCCTTCAACGATAAAGTTGGCCTTGTTGGTACCTGTTGCCACGATGCGAACGTTAGTGGTTTTCTCTTCCAGTTCCCTATTGGGCAGTCGCATTAAAGCCGTTTGTATGTACTCGCCTTCAACGTCTGACAGGGCAGCTTGCACCACTTTAAGCGAGTCGGTAAGCCCAACGGCCTTGGCTGTTACCCAACCCACGCGTGGTTTTCCCGTGGCATTTGCAGCCAACTTTACATCAATTGCGCCGCCTTTATCCTCTACAGTTATCCAGCTTTCGGTGCCTTGGTAAGTTACGGGAACGTTAGATGGCGTTGTGAAAGACTTCGAGAAAGCCTCGTCGCCGGTGTAAATGTCTTCGCCAACAGGTAGTCCGAAGGCCACACCCTCTTGCTGAACATTAAGCATAATCGAGTCGCCCTGTTGGTTTTTTATTACCAAAAGGGTGTTTCGCGTTTGCGCACTGGTGTTCGTTTCGGCAGTCAGGGCAATGGTTTCGGCCTTAGTCTTCACGGTCAACCACGCGTCTTGCGCATAAGCTTGTGCCGGTTGTGCGGCCAATGTCACCTCTTGCGTTCCGCCAAGCACGCCAAATGCGGTTTGTGCCTTTACCACAGAGAGCCCTGCGGCATACTCAGGCAGTTCTTTGTCGCTGCTACACGCCACGACAAAAGCGGCCAAGGCTGTGGCCAACGATATGGAAATGAACTTGTTCATCATTCTTCTTATTTAATTTTCCTCATGTATTCAATGTTCGGCAACGTGAAAGCGTACACATAACCACCCTTCGGATCGAGTATGGGACTTAGGTCTTCGCCGTAGGCAACGCCCAAGAACGAGTCTACGGTGTGGCCCGTTACCTGCCCACTGTCTTCTGCATCGGCCCGTTCCATGTCTCCATTCCACGTAAAATACATGCTGCCCTTACCTTCGCCAAACAGTTTTTTCTCTTTTAGAGATGCCGGAATGAGTACAATTCCTGCGGGATACTTATAGGTTGGGTCGATAACGGGCTGGCCAGGCAGCTCAATACGTCCTGTGGCCGGGTCGTAAGTAAGTTGCAGTTCGTAGCTAACCTTGTCGTAAAGCAAGTGTCCTTTCAGGGTGTTGGCGGCCGTTCCAAGTTCCAAGGTCAGCGTTATGCGCTTTCTCAGACTTGTTTTGAGTTGCCATTCGCCCACCCAGAAGTCTAGCGTTTTATGGTTCTTTGGTACGAACTGTGCCAGTTTCAGGTCGTTGTCGGTAAGCACTTTGTCGGTTTCGTTCCATGTAAAGTTCTGGTATTGCTTATCGCCGATAATGATAGGTTGGCGAAGTACGATGCCCGTTGCATGGGTGCAGTAGGGCATGTCCCATTTGGTTTGCCCCAAGGTAACGGTGAGTCGGCGTGTTGTGGGGTCGATGGTGCCTTGCGCCAAGGTGTCGTTGCCGTGGATAAAGTTATAGGTGCTCACGCTCATTCCATCTTTTACGTTGATGATGCCCATCATCATTTCCTCCCAATTGGCATCTTTCGGCAGGCGTGTCAGTACCATTTCGTTCTTCCATTTTCTGCCTCTAAGCACAACCGTATCTGCCGTTGCGCGGAGAATGGAGAACTCGTAGTCGCCTTGTATGCCGTCGGGATTACCCAGCCAAGCCTCTGCCAGGGGGTGTATCACCTTATTATATACGTTGAAAGAGAGCATCGGGCCTTGGTCTTTCACCACTTCATAGTCTGATGTGGCCACCACTTCGGGGTCTAGCACGTCGCCCATAGCCGTAACATGCCCATCCTTAAACTTCAACAACAGCGTGTAACCGCCGTAGCTATAATTCTTTCCTGCATAGTATTGCAGCATCCAACCACCCTCCGACGACTCTAAAAGCGCGGTATATTCGGCCACGCTTTGGTCTATCCGCTGTGCGGCAGGAAGGTCGAAAGCCGTTTTGTTGTCGTGCAAACACGCTTGCATCAATAGCGTTAGCACCACAGCCATGAATAGGAAATATGCCTTTTTCATTTGCTTATCGTTTACTTCTTCTTTAATGTTTTTAATCTTCATATTCGCCGCTTTGTTAGTTCAAGCTGTTCAAATCGAGCGTGGATATTTTCCCACCTCTTCGCAATATGGCGTTGCGCAGCAGGTCGATGTCGGCATTCCAAGAGTTCTTCATATAGTCGCGAACCATCTTCAGTTTCCTGTTGATGGTGCTTGCGCCCTTATTTCCAGCCGCCTTCAAGATGGTGTTCCATTCGTCTGGCGTGCTGGTTACGTATATGGAGTATAGCTCGGCGATGTCTTCGGCAGGGTTTTCCATCGAATAGGGCGACACGAAACCCAGCGCGTATGCGCGCTTTTCGGGCACGGAGGTCCAGTTTCCGCTTACATAGTCGGCACGTGAGATGTTGTCGTACGACTCATCGTAGGGCTTTTTCTGGTTCAGGATGTGCATAAACTCGTGGTGCATGGTGTGGAAATAAAAGCCCGTCATGCTGTGATAGTCTTTCAGCAGGTCGTCGGTAAGGGCGTTCACCTTGCTCAACGTCACCTTATAGCCGCCTTCGGCACTGCCCACCACTTCTGTTCGGTAGCGTGTATAGCCTGGAATGCCCACGGCCACGATGATACGCGGCACGTTCTCTTTCACAAAGTCGAGCCCAATGGTTTCTGCATAGGGATCGAACCACATAAACTTGGTGATGATGGCCAACTTTGCGGTCTTGGCCGAATCGGCTGGTACGAAGTTATAGGCCTTGTCGGTTTCTTCCGTTTTAAGGCGATACTGAAAATCTATGTTATAAGGCATGGTGTAGTTTTTGTACAACCATTGGTCGAAAGCGTTTCTCTTCTGCGCTTCGGTAGAGAATATGGAGTCGCCGCTCAGCTTGCCCTCGCCGCACGACTGCAATATTGCGCTGCAGCATAAGCATGCGCTTACAACCAGATATAAATATTTCTTCATGAGCGTATGGTTTTTATTTGTTACGGGGATTGGGCGTTATTCCGGCAGAAATAACGTCTTGCGGCAACTGTATGGCCAAGCGTGGGTCGCCCACTTTCATCGAGTCGGTAACGGCGTTAACCTTCGATTGCACGTCTACTTGCCTGCGATACATCGTTATTCCATAGCGTTTCACATCCTGCAACCTGAACCCTTCGTGTATGGTTAGGATGCGGCGCAACTGTAATAGGCATTGCAACAGCGGCTCTTGCGTGGTTTTTTCTATTGCGAAAAGCGGGTTCAGGGCTTTCTTGGGCGTGGGCTTTGTGGGCGTGTAATACGCCTGCGAGTTGTAGAAGTCCTTAATTTTGTCGAGTGTAAGCTGCACTTTCTTCTTCGAGAAGGCCGTCAACTCGGTGTTGATGTCTTTCAAAGCCTCGGCGTATTTGCCCGAAAGGGCGTAGGCCTCGGCACGTTCTAGCAGCGTTTCGTCGGTGTTGAACACGGCGTACTCGCTGTAAGGGATGCCAATGCCGGCCGTTACGTCAATCACGCGCGGCACGTATGGTATCTTGCGCAAGGCGTATTTCGACACGCCATTGTTGTAAGTAACGGTGTAGAGCAACTCTGTTCCGCTGTTTCCCCAGGGTGCTGGCGCTTGTAGCGTTTCGTTTTTGCTCAGCATCTCGCCGTGCGCGTACTTGCTGCCGGCCAATACGGGGATGCTTATCACGCCCCATTCGGAAGGAACGGGCAACAACATGATGTTGGCATTGTTAGATGCTTGTATAAACGCGTTGGGTTGCACGTTGCCGCTTGGGCCCAGTTGGTTCCACTCGGCCCAATTGCGCAGTATGTCGCCAGGTTGGTCGCCCAGCACCATGTCGGCGTACTTAATGGCCTTATCATATTGTTGGGCATAGAGGTAGAAACGCGTGGCGAAGGCGTAAGCGGCCTGCTTGGTAAAGTGGAATTTGGGCCGTGCATACTTAGTTCCAACAAGCGAAATGCCTTCCAAAAGGTCTTTTTCGATGTTGGCGTAAAGTTGTTCTAGCGTTCCACGCTCCATCAAACGGCCCACAACTTGTTCGGGTTCTGTTGGATAAGGCAAGCCTAAGTTGCTTTGAGCCGTGGTTTTGTCGTAGGCTTGGCAGAAAACGGTGCTCAACTGAAACATGGCGAAGGCCCTGCAAAGCAACGCTTCGCCCAGCTGTGCATCGTAATCGTGGGGGTTGTTCACGCTCTTGATGTGCGCAATGGCCTCGTTGGCCGTGGCCACAGCCGTGTAATGGGCCTCCCAAAGTTGATAAGGCGTTTCGGCATTGCGCACCTCGTCGATGTCTTTCCATTGGTAAGCCTGCTCTTGAAACCTGTCGAACGTGCTCCATGTGCTGTGCATCTGCTCGTCGGTATTGTCCGAATACATCTCGGTTAGATAGGCGGGATGTGCCGATGGGTAGGCACTAACCAGCAACTGACTAACTTCTGATGGATTTTTGAGGTCCATGCGGCTGTCGGGATATTTGTTCAAGAAGTCGTTACACGATGCTAATGCACACGAAACGACCGCCATCGACAGCCCCGTTATATATTTGTTGACTTTCATCTTCGTAGGGTTTAAAGTCCGAGTTTTATTGTTAGTGTGAATTGTTTGGGCATGGGCGAGGCCACACCACCCACGTTATAGAATTCGGGGTCTTGCCCATTGAGTCGCTTATCGGCGTAGAGCAAGAAGAGGTTTGTGGCTTGCAGTTTCAACGACACGTTCTTTACCATCGCCTTTTGGAACCATTGCGCAGGCAAATCGTAGCCCAGCGACACCTCTTTTAGGCGGATAAAGTCGCCCTTGGCGATGCGAACATCGGTGTAGTTGTAGGCGTTATAGCCCAAGCGAAGGTTGGTGTTGGCCATGTATTGTGCCTTAGAGATGATGCCCGGCACGTTGGTGTGGTCTTCCTCTCCCGGCTTTGTCCACCTGTTTTTAAAGGCGTTGGTCATCGAAACGAGGTCGTTGTAGCGTGCGCGGAACTTGGGGTCGAGGCGCACAACATTACCAAAAGCGTAGGTCACAAATACGTTAAGCCTAAATCCGCGATAGGTAAACATGTTGCCGATAGAGCCTGTATGCAAGGGGTCTGTCGGTCCTTCGTATTTAAGATAGTCGGTAAGCGTTCGCTCTTGAAAGTTAATGTCGTCGGTTGTTATCATCCCTTTCTCGTTCAGCACCATTGGCATACCCTCATCGTTGAGGCCAACGAAGGGTATGGAGAACAACGAACGGGCAGGGTAACCGCGTTTGGCAAATCCGCTGCCGCTAACCAAACTCATCACGTTGCCTTGATTAAAGAGCTTGGTAATCTCGGTGTGGGCGTAGGCATAGATGAAATTGGTTGTCCAAGAGAAGTGTTTGTTCTTCATGTTCACCGACGAAAGGCTGAGTTCAACGCCGTTCGAGCTCATCTCGGCCACGTTGGCCGCACGTATGATTTGGCCGCCCGTACCCGCTGTTACCATCGGACCGATTTCGTCGAAGTTCCTTCGGGTGTAGAAATCGAAGGTTATGCCCAGGCGATTGTTCCATAACGAGGCGTCGAAACCTAGGTTAAGCTCGTTTTTCTTCTCGTAAGTAAGGTTGGCATTGGCCAATTCGTATATTTCGAGTTGCGGCTCTTGGTCTTCGGCAAAAAGGCGGAAGGGGTTGGATGCTTTGATAATGGCCGTAGAATTGCTATACGAGGCATCGGGAGGCGTACCCGTAAGGCTGTACGATGCACGCAAAGTTAGGCGCGAAAGCGGCGAAAGTTTGCCAAACCAGCCTTCTTCGTGCACGTTCCACGCGCCCGAAACGTTCCATGTTGGCATCCATCGGGCGTTGGTGTCGCGCCCCATTTGGTTCGAACCTTCGTAGCGAAGAGTTCCGTTAAACACGTAACGACCCTTATAGCTGTAAGTGGCGTTGCCGTAGAATGCCACACTACGCGAGTTTGTTGGCGTTATCATATAATAGGTGTTGCCCCCTTCGACGGCCCGTTTGAAGTATTCGTAAATGTAGAAAGGCACCTGACCCGCATCGTAACGCAAGCCTGCACCCTCGAAGGTGTTGCGTTGGCGTTCGATGCTCTTCACTTCCGTACCTGCAAAAAGGTTCATAATGTGCTTTTCGGCAAAGGTATGGTTGTAGTTGGCCGTAGCGCGCAAGTCGTAATCGCTCATCCTGTTGTCGCCTTTATGGTACAAACCGCCGTACGGCAACACCGAGAAAGGCATCTTGTAAGGGTTGGATGGGTCGTTGTAAAGGTACTTGTTGGCCTCGCGGATGATGCCGTTGTACATGGCGCGATAGGCCATTGCCTGGTTAGAATTATCTTTTACGTTGTGCTCTTGCGTTGAGGCCATGTACTTAAACGCACCCAATGCCGACAGCTCCAGCCCCTTTATGGGTTTGTACTTCAACTCTAACTGGAACTTGGCATCAAGAACATTGAGGTCGATATAGTTGTTGTTCAACTCGTTGAAGATGTTGAACGGGGCGAAATTGGCCACGTAATACTCGTTGGGGTCTAACACGCGCGACGTGTTGCTGGCGTAAGAATAGGGATTGATGTCGAAATCGCGTTTCACTTCGCCGCCAACAACGTCGACATCTTGTCCCAACGTTCCCGGTGCGCGCTGTTTACGATAGGCTGCGCTGCCAATGAAGTTGAGCGACAGCTTGTCTGATAGGTGTTGCGTTAAGTTCAAGCTGAGCGTATAGCGGTTAACGTTGCTCTGCTTGTACCATCCTGGATCTAACATGGCGCTGAACGAGGCGTAATAGTTAGAGCTTTGCGTTCCGCCGCTCAGGCTTATCGAGTGGTTCTGCATGATGCTGGGCGTAAAAAGCTCGTTAAACCAGTCGGTATTCCTAAACTCAGCCTGTCGCAAGTAGCGGTTCTTTGCCTCGGTGGTGTTCTCTAATGCAAAACGGCCCGTGCGCGCATCGTAGCGGTTTATCAATTCGTACATCTTTCCGTACACACCATACTCGCTGCCGTTGAGTATTTCAGAGAGGTTGAGCCAGCCTTTGTCGGCCATTTCCCTGTAAATGCCCATCTGCTCTTTCGAGTCGAGGATGTCGAAGTTGTTGTACGATGGCACAAGCCTTGTGGTAAATTCGCCCGTATAGCTGATGTGGGCTTGTCCTTGCTTGCCTTTCTTGGTGGTAACAACGATAACGCCGGCCATGGCACGCGCACCATATATAGATGTGGCCGAGCCGTCTTTCAGTATCTGAAAGCTCTCGATGTCGTCGGCGTTAAGTCCGGCGATAGCCGAAGAGATAAGCGTTTCGGGGTTTCCCGATGCCAAATCGTCAGCTCCCACGTTGGCTGCATCTTCCATGATAACGCCGTCGACCACCCACAGGGGCTTGCTGCTGCCGTAGATAGAGGTTGCTCCGCGCACGCGTATCTTCGGGGCAGTACCAAACGTTCCGCTTACGTTTTGCACGGACACGCCTGCTGCCTGCCCTTCGAGCGAGCGACTGATGTCGGCCACACCGCTCAATCGGGCTTTCTCGGCATCCACTTTGTCGGTAGCACCGGTAAACAAGCGGCGGTCTGTTCGGGTAAGACCCGTCACCACCACCTCGTTAAGCACCTGGGCGTTTGCTTTTAGCTCAACGTGCATGTTGGCAGTTGCCTTTAACGTCTGTGCCACCATGCCGATGTAGCTAATGGTTACTTGTGGGTTGGGCACGTCGGTAGTAAGCGAAAACTTACCATCGAAGTCGGTAACAGCCGCCGTTTTGGTGCCTACCACGGTGATGGTGGCGCCGATAACCGGCTCGTTGTCGCCAGCCGACACCACCGTACCAGAGATTTTAGTTTGTGCCACGGCTGCACTAACGCACAACAAGAACGTGGCCAAACACATAAGTAGCTTTTTGTTCATAAAACTTTCATCTATTTTGACTGTATTTATTTAGTTGGTCGTGATTTGTTCTGCCTGCAATGCGCCCTCTTTTGTGTACGCTTACGCTTAGGCAACACAAAATAACGGCATAGCTTGCAGCCATTGCCAGCCTCCTTGGGCTAACTTCAACAATTAAGTAAACTTTCTCCTTGCGGGTTTATTCCGTAGATCTTGCGCAGTGGGTTATTCACTTAGTTGGTCTTAGTAGCATCGTGCCCATGTGTTAGTTGTCGTTGGGCGCTTTTTCTTTCGGCTGCGTCTTTCGTTGCGTCATTCTTTTCACATGCTCTAATCGCACTTGGTTTCTCACACCTTGCTAGCACTTGCTCTTGCCAACTTGTTAACTCAATCTCCTTGTCAACTTGTTAACTCGTCAACTATCTTTCTTTGCAATGCCCTGCGAAATTAACGTTGTGTAACGCGCAACGCGCCGATGGCAACTATTCAGAACCTACCTCTCTCAGATTAGCAACGAGCAAATGTAGCTATTTTTATATCTATCTCAAAAGTTCTGTGTTCAAAAACTCAATTTAATTAACAATAATTATAAAAACACGCGCCTTAAATATGAAATTCCTTAGCAGACAGATACATGTAGGGTAAAGAATAAAGAACACAGAAAAGGTATGAAAGGGAAAACAAAACGACTTAAAAAGAGAACGTAAAAGAAGGCTATGCTTGGCAAAACTCCATTCCACAACGGGCGTATGGCAAGATGAAACGATGGCTGCATTTAGAATGTGGCACGTGCAAAACAGCTGCTCACTTGGCTTAACCACCAACTCTTCAACCAATAAACTTACGAACTTGTAAACTTACCACCTTATAAACTCGCAAGCTTACCAGCTTATAAACTCACTAACTTATGAACTCACAAACTCACGAACTGATGAACTTGTAAACCTACT
>NZ_KV815107.1:62053-76821 GCF_001814145.1 Prevotella sp. HMSC073D09
CCTACTAGCTTATAAACTCGCAAGCTTTCCGGCTAATAAACTCACTAACTTATGAACTCCCAAACTCACGAACTGATGAACTTGTAAACCTACTAGCTTATAAACTCGCAAGCTTTCCGGCTTATAAACTTGTAAGCTTACCAACTCATAAACTCACGAACTGATGAACTTGTAAACCTACTAGCTTATAAACTCGCAAGCTTTCCGGCTTATAAACTTGTAAGCTTACCAACTCATAAACTCACAAACTGATGAATTCACCAACTCAAAAACACCACAAATCAAAACCAAAACTATTGATTTTATTTTACAAAGCGGCTCTATTTTTCGCTCCGTTCTAGCGAAAATATAGGTTATAAAGTGGGTAAATAGCCACGATTCCTGGTCTTTCATGCCTTCGTGTTTGTCTACTTTTGAGAAAACGACCTGCATTTTGCACCATTTTACCTTTCTAGTTTGGTTGCCAACTCGTAATTTTTAAAGCCCAATAACGCGCTTTTTGCCCCTAAAAACCCACTTTTTGATGGTTGTTTTGCCCCTTCGAACCATTAGAAACATGGCTCGAAGGGGTTTAGTTTATGCTATTTCGGCGGATATTTATGCACATCGTTTCGCATTTAGCGGCATTTAGCACTGCATCTTGCACCATTCTACCTTGCATTTAGCACCAAAACGCACTGTATTTAGCACCAAAACGCAGTGTGTTTAGCAGCAAAACGCAGTGTATTTTGTACCAAAACGCAGTGCGTTTAGCAGCAAATAGCCCAAAAACGGGTGCAAATGGCGGTTGCTTTAAATAAAAATTCATTTTGCCTGCATGCACAAGCTACCCCGTTTTGCACTAAAACAAACCTTCGCGAGAATCGATTTTTTGCGCTGGGTTGTCGGTTGGTGGATAACGATGGCACTCATAATGTTAAAATTCTTGCTGAAAAACAGACAAAACATCAAGTTGATGAGTTGGCCAGTTAACTCGTTAAGATGCGCCGCAAGGGCAGAGCCATTTACCTAAACCCGATAATCTGGCGCACCTCTTTAAGTGTCTGGCTTGCGCTTGCACGTGCCACTTCGGCTCCTTCTTGGGCAATGCGGTCGAGCAGTTGCGTGTTCGAACTGTATTCCCTAATGCGTTCGCGAATGGGCGTAACGGTCTTAATGATGTCTTCGGCGATTTGCTTTTTTAAGTCGCCATAACGGATGGAGCAATCGTTCCACTTCTCGTCGAAGTAGTTGTAAGTTTCAGGTTCCGAGCAAATGCGCAAGAAGGTAAAGAGGTTTTCAATCACTTCGGGTTTCGGACTGTTGGGCGTTTGCGGCCCCATGTCGGTTACGGCCTTCATCACTTTCTTACGTATGGCGGCATCTTCTTCGTAGAGATAGATGCAGTTGCCATCGCTCTTGCCCATCTTTCCACTGCCGTCAAGCCCAGGGACCTTCACGGCCTGCGTGTTGAAGTAGAAGTTTTGTGGTTCTGGGAAGAAGTCTACGCCATAGATATGGTTGAAACGGCGTGCGCACTTGCGCGCCATCTCCATGTTCTGCTCTTGGTCTTTGCCCACAGGCACCTTTTGTGCGCGGTGTTGCAGGATGTCGGCAGCCATCAGTGTGGGATAGGTCAGCAAGCCCGCGTTAACGTTGTCGGGCTGTTGGCGTGCCTTATCCTTAAAGGTGGTTACGCGTTCCAGCTCGCCCAAGTACATGTTCATGTTGAAGAACAGGTACAGTTCAAGCGTTTCTTTCACATCGCTCTGCACATATATCTTGGCCTTCTGCGGGTCGATGCCGCACGCAAGGTACTCGGCAAGGATTACGCGTGCGCTGCGTTGTATGTCTTCGGGCTTCGGACTGGTGGTAAGCGAGTGCCAATCGGCGATGAAGAAGAGGCTTTCGTACTCGTCTTGCATCTTCACGAAACTCTTTACCGCTCCGAAATAGTTGCCCAAGTGAAGATTTCCTGTGGGCCTAATTCCGCTTACTACTTTTTCCATCTTTATGCTTGTTTTTTTGTTTAACGTGTTGGGGTGGTTGGGTTAGTCGGACTGGTCGGACTGGTCGGACTGGTCAGACAAGTCAGACAAGTCAGACTGGTCGGACAAGTCGGACAGGTCAGATTTGTCCGATCGGTCGATTAACCCAACTGCCAGATTTGCCCACTTCGTTTGCTAAAAAAAAATCCCGCAACCATGTTAGATTGCGGGACTTCTGCGTTGTGGGCGTTGACGGATTCGAACCGCCGACCCTCTGCTTGTAAGGCAGATGCTCTAAACCAGCTGAGCTAAACGCCCGTGCTTTGTTTCTAAAAGCGATGCAAAGGTATGTATTTTTTCGCGTTCGGCCAAATAAAATGCGGAAAAAATGTTGAACAATAGCTATTTTGTGCATCCACTTCTATGTGTTAGCAAGAAGATTAGTCGTAAGGAGAAATAATAACAGAGAGAGAAATCGGCTACAAATTAAGTTGTAATCCTTAGGGATGCTGTATGAAATCACAGATTTTCCTTTCGCATTACGGCAACGTTTGCGTTTGCGAGGAAACCAACTCATAGTATCGTTTCTTATTTTCCATCAACGTTTTGTGTGTTCCAACTTCTACGATATAGCCTTTGTCGAGCACTACAATTTGGTCGGCATTTTGGATAGTGCTAAGCCGATGTGCAATCACGACAACTGTGCGATGTTCGAAAGCATTGTTTAGTGCATCTACAATCTTACGCTCGTTGATGGTGTCTAAAGCATTAGTGGCTTCATCGAGGAACAACATTTTGGGGTTTCTGTATAGTGCACGTGCAATAAGCAGGCGTTGTTTCTGCCCTCCACTAAGTCCTCGGCCTGTTTCGCCTACCGTTGTGTCGAATCCATTAGGCATGGCGTTTATCTCTTCTTCCAGTTGGGCAATCTTGCAAGCCTCGTGCAGGCGGTCGTAGTCTATGCGGTCGGCATCTAGCACGATATTGTTAATGATGGTGTCGCTAAACACCTTTCCGTCTTGCATCACCACCCCACACAAGTTTCGCCATTGACGCAAATTGATGGCATCCACGTTCATCGTGTCCATCTTGATGTCTCCGAATGAAGGCTTATACAGTCTAACGAGAAGTTTTAGCAACGTAGACTTTCCACAACCACTACCTCCGACAATTGCCGTAACCTTATTTTCAGGAATGTGCAGGTAGATGCCTTTCAGCACGAAAGGCGAGTTAGCCGAATATTGGAAGTGTACGTTAGACAAGGTTATCGATTTTTCGTTGGGCAAGATGCATGTGTTACCAACCGAAAGTAGCTCTTCCTCATCTTCAAGTTGACGAATTTCGTTGATGCGCAGAAAGCTTATCTTGGCATATTGAGCACCCATAACAAAGCTGATGAATTGGGATAAAGGACCATTTAACATGCCGATAATGAACTGTGTGGAAATCATTACCCCAAAGGTTATGTCGCCATTGATAACGGCCACGGCGCAAAAGAACACGATACCCATATTTTTTATGCTTTCAATAAACTGTGCCCCCAAGTTTTGCATGTTTGTTATGGCGAGCACGCGCTTGTTGACATGATATAGCCGTGCCTGTATCTCTTCCCATTTCCAGCGGCGTTGCTTTTCGTAATTGTTTATTTTCACATCCTGAATGGCTGAAACCGTCTCCACCCAATAGCTTTGGTTCCTTGAAAGGAGTTCGAAATATTCCCAATCTAACTTTTTCCTAACATTTAGGAAAAGTAAAACCCAGCCCACATAAAGTGCAGAACCTGCCAAGAATATAAGAAAGATAACCACATTGTATATCAGTAATATGATGGCAAATACCACAAAGGTAAGCATAGAAAAAATGAGAGACAGAGAATTGTTCATGATGAAACTGCGAATGCGTTCGTGGTCTTGCGCACGCTGCAGGATGTCTCCCATCAGCTTGTTTTCAAAGAAGGTGACGGGCAAGTTCATCAATTTTATCAGATAATCGGATATTAGTGCAATGTTAACGCGTGCAGTGATATGCAACAAGATCCAATCTCTGAGCACATTGAAAACCATTACGCTCAACAGAATACTAATGTTGCCAATGAGTATCATGTTGATAAAGTTAACGTCGGATGTTTTAATGCCTACGTCAATCACCGCTTTTGAGATAAAAGGCAGCACACCTTGCAATGCCGTAACAATAAGCATGATCACGAAAATCAAAGCAAACGAGCGCGAGTATGGGGTGAAATACTTTAGAATGCTTAGAAAACTATTCCGTTTTTGTTCTTTTTCGGCCTTGGTTTCCTTAAAGTCAACTGTGGGTTCAACGGCTAGCAACACGCCTTGGTTTTCGCCCCTCTGATACCAACCTTGTTTGAACGTTTCGTGCGAATATTTTACGCGTCCTCTTGCGGGGTCGGAAACATAAATGTGTTTCTTGTCGGCATGGAACACCACGACAAAATGATTGTTGTTCCAAAATATGATAGCGGGAAAAGAAACACTGTTAACAATCTCGTTGACATCGCATTTTACAGCCAGTGTACGAAGGCCAATGTTTTCTGCTCCAACACTAATGTCGTGTAACGACACACCTTCTTTGGTGATACCGCAACGGTCGCGGAGATACTGCAACGAGTAATATTTGCCAAAATGTTTGGCTATGATTTTAAGTGAGGCCGGTCCACAGTCATGTGAATCCATCTGATATTCTACAGGAAATCGACAAAACTTCATCATCTTATTTTTCGCCTTTGGCTTTGAGGTTATCAAACAGCCTTTCTATCAGCCGTTTTCTTTTCGTTATAATCTCGGCGGTACCGTTGCTTTCAAAATCGAGCGGAAGACGTTTACCGAAATTGGTAAGCGTGCCGTGTGGAAAAGAAATCAACACGAGATAGGCGTCCACTTCCTTATCTTGTACCTTTATCTTGTGGCTAATACGCGAAATGGATTTTACAACACCCTTTAACAGTCCGTATTCATCGTAGGGGAAATTGCTTATTTTTACGTTTACGTGTTGGCCTATAGCCACTTTTCCCACGCCAAAAGAGGGGATGGTGACTTCGCCCAAGATGTTGTTTTTGCTCGGTATGATAGAAAACAGCTCCTGCCCATTCTGAACAAAGCGGTTGTTTCGCCAAAAGCCAAGATATTCTAGCTGGCCTGCAACAGGCGCGTATTGCAAGTATCGTTCTTTCCAAATGTTGATGGCGTTAGACAGTTCGTTCTTTCTTGTAACGAAATCTGTGTATACCTTATCCTTAGACTCAGACTCTTCTAAGAGAATGCGCTGTATTTCCATCTCGTTGCGACTTACTTCTGATTGTTTCAGCATCCGGGTACTTTGCAGATTGAGCAAAGCTTCTTGTAACGATAGATGTGCGGCATGCTGTTGTTGAAATTCTTGCTCACTGATTACTTTGGCAGCAAGTAACACACTGTCTTTCTTAAGCTGATTAGCGGAAACGTGAAGCAATTGACGTTTAAGCGCCACTTCATTGTTGATGTTAGCTATTACAGACTTGTCCGAAGTTATCTGTTGGCGTAGGTTTCTATGCATCGTGCCATAGATGTTCGACGACAGCACGCGTCGATATTGCATGTAGGCCAGCATAAACGCATTGTAGGCCGAACTCACTTCGCCCAATATGAGCGTATCGGGAAGGTCTATGGTGGCTTGCATGTTCTTGTTAAGGTTGCTTAGCAAGCCTTCCACTTTCAGGATGTGTCGATAGTTGGCTCCACTTTCAAGATAAGATATAACGTCGCCTTTCTTCACCCTGGTCTTATTTGCTTTTAGCAAGTATATGCGTCCGTTGCCGTTTGCCACCAAACGAACGGGTGCGGTGTTAGCGGTAACCGATATGGGGCCGTCTACCGTGTCGGGGTATTGAATGAGGAAACCAAGCAAAACGACGATGCCCATCAGCACGCCAACGCACAGTGCAACCCATTTAACCCACTCCGTGGGCATGCGGTCTACGATGGCTTGCACCTCTTCCGACCTTTCATTGCGCTTATTGTCTTCCATGAACAGTTCTCCCATATTTGCGCGCAACCTGCTGAACGATGCGCAAACGTAAGGCAGAGCGCAAGAAAAGATGGTCTACCAGCCCCACGCTGTCGTTATTGGTGCGTGTAACATCCGAGTAGCCAAAGTCTGTCTGTATGGAGATAAAGGGGTACATGGCCGCTTTATCCAGGGTAAGTGCCGATAGCACACCATCGGCCGTGTCGGTTTCCTTAAAGTCGTAATCTAGCATTCGCTTAAACAAAGGCTTGAAAACAATGATAAACTGTGTGCTCCAGAACCAGTCTACCCAATAGCGATTGTCTGCAACGGGTATAGCCATGCCGAACCCCCCAATGCCTCCCGAAAGCAATTCGATGCCTTGCGCCTCGGCTTCGAGGATGTTACGAAAGAGATATTCCTTATTGTATGCGGGAGTGAAGGTGTGGTCGTCTTCACAAATAACGATGATATCGTCTTCGTTTTCCTCAGCCTTTCGTACGGCTTGCACCATGCTTTTCCATAGCCCAACTGCGCCAATGGGGTGCTTTACAGCCTTTATCCAAGTAAGTTCGAACTCCGTTCTGTCGCTGAATTGTTCCTCAATATGCTGCCGGCGTTCTGTGCGCTCCTCTAGATTGATAACATAGACAGGCAGATAAAACCCTATACTATTATTTTCCATGCGCTTTTTGATAGTTTATAACGGTTTGTTCCAATATGCAATTCACTTTCTTTGCCCATACGTCCCAGTTCAATCGGGTTTCGTATTCCTTGCGCGACGACTTTCTTAGTGCGATGTATTTGTCCTTGTCGCAGAATATCGAGTGTATCTTTTGGGCATAATCAATTGCCGTTGCCGTGGGTGGGAGCAAGAAACCGTTTTTGCCTTCGCAGATGGGTTGCCCCGTTCCTTGCACGTTTGCAGCCACACTTGGCACACCGTAGGCCGAGGCTTCGCAAAACACGATGCCGAAAGCGTCGAACTGGGTGGGGAGAATGAGGAAATGCGCGTTGCGAAGTATGGAGCATAGTTTCGACAGATGAGCGGGTTTGGACTTGTCGAGGAAGGGATAAACCACGACGCCCTCGTCTTCTGCACAAGGCGGTTGGCAGCCAATGATGGTCAGTGTGCAGTTCATTCCCATAGCTTTTAGCTCCCGATATGTCCCCAAGGCCTTGTCGCCACCTTTCTTTTCCCAGTTTCGCCCAATAAACACCAAGTTGCAAACGCTTGTGTCGATGTTTATTTGGTAATCGCAGGGATGAGGAATGTTCGCGCCAAACTCCACCACATGTATCTTCGAAGGGTCGATGCCGTAATAGCTAACTGCACTTTGCTTCGCCCATTCAGAGCTGTATATAATGGTGTTGTATTTGTTTAAGAGTTTGCGCTCCGCATCTTCTGTTTGTTTTATTTCCTCAGGTTTGCTGTCGTTGTGCATGTAGTCTTTGAATGCGTGATAGGTAACGTCGCTTAAATGAACCATGGGAATATTTGTATCAAGGAATGAGCTAAGATATAAGTCGCCGAAGAACACAAGGTCGCATCCTGTCACTTCTTCTGCGCACAGCTTGCCAAAGACGGGTGAATATTCTCGTATATCTCGTTTGGGTGCGATGTTTTCTTTTGTGAAACGCACTGTTTGAATAAGCATATTTTGCCCAACTATTTTCACATCATGGCTCTTGCATAAGGCTTGCAGGATGTGGTATGACGTTCCCGACCATGTATTAGTGTCTTCGGGGTCTAGTGTTGTTAGAAATGCAATCTTCATATCGTGGTTATTTACATGGCTTTCATTTTGTCTAGTGCCTCCTTGTAGGCATTAAACATTGGTCTGGCTCCTTCTTGCCATCCCTTTATAACCCGTTCACTCTTTATCACCGGTTCGACATTGCGAACAAAGAGCACACCATCCACCCTTGTTTGAGGATAGCAATAAATGAATTGCACCTTTATGCTTCCATTCCCTGCCATACGCATTTGCAAAGCTTCGCTAGATTGAAGTTTACTCATAGGTAAGTAAACCGAGTCTACGCCCAACTGTCCCAACTGGTATTCAAGGCTGCGTTGTGGTACGGCAGCAAGCTTGCCACCAGCATAAGCGCCATACTTACCACTTACGATTGTTGCACCTTGATAAGTGGCAATGTCTATGCAACGATAGTTTTCACCATACTTCTCTTTTAGGTAGTGACCTGCACTAAAATAATTGAGGTGCACAGGTAATGTTGCCTGTGAGTAGTTTAAATGTCCTGTGTGAGCATACATTGTAACAGCTGTTTCTTTGGGGAAGACACTGTCGATGGCGAATTGGGTGAACTGCGCCATAAGCCTGTCTCGTAGTGAGTAACGAACAGGGCGTTTTGCGAACCATTGCATCAACCTTATGCTCTTACGCACCAGCAACAGCTCATCTTTTTGCAGACAGCTTTTTACAACCTCGCTGCTGTCGAGTAAGGCCGCGATGTCCCTTTTCGAGAAAGGACGCATATCCTGAAGCACTGCCTTACAGAAATTTATCATTTCAGGAGATTTCTTTCCATCGTTAAGCGTATAGAAGAAGTCGAAGAGATCAACTTGACCCCTCAGCCATTCTGCATTGGTATCGAAACCGAGTAGCGACACGCTGTTGTCGTGGGTGGCATTATATTGCTTAAGCCACTCAATGAAAGCCTTTGTAGGTTCGCCCAGCAAAGAGTTGTCAATGTAATTCGATATGTGAGAGAACTTAAAACGCGGGTCGTTTTTTACATACCTATTTATATAGAAGATACTCTCCATGGGCAGTTCTAACATCACCAGCTTGCATTGGTGTTTCAGTATGCGTTCTTTCATCATGTCCATGGCTACGGCATTCATCGTCTTTGTGCCGTGTATAGTTTCGGCAATGCCAAGTATTTGGCTATCCATGCAAGGGATATTTCCGTAGTTACCGAAAGTCCAATTAAGTAAGTCGCTGCGTTGAAACAATGGTGCAACTTCTGCATCGGGCACTTCGTTACTTAGTTTCTTGCCGTCTGCGTATACACCAAAATCGGCAAGTTGAATTGTTCCTAGCGTATCTTTTTTCCCCGTAGCCTCGAAAGAAACACCCAGCAGGTCGGCGTGCTTTAAGTGCAGTTGGCTTGTGGTTTCTACCCATTTGGGCGATGCGGGTAGCGTTATCGTGTCACGACGGGCTATACGCGCCCCATTAGTTATGGAGTTGAGCGTTACGTAAAAGTGCTGTACGTCTTTCGACTTGTATTTCACCCTTACCTTAACATCATTTGTTTCGCCTGTAAGCTGGTATGTAGGCAACAACGTACTCCAAACGCCTTTGAGCGGTGCTACGATTTCAAGACGTAATTGCTTTTGTACAGCAGTAGTGTCTAAATCAAGCCGAAAGAATGGATGTTGATAATGGGGCCACCAACTGTATCCGAAAAGCTTAGAACTATCGCCGGCTTTCGCAAAGAGCGATACAAAGAAAAAGAAAATAAAGAATATAAATCTCATTAACTGTTAGATTAAGAAATGTTCTTATCGAAGTTTCCCCGTACAATACTAAGGCTAGCTTTTAAACTTATTTCCAATGGCCCGCAACACAAACCAAGCGTGCATGGCCAGCGTAAGGGGCAGGCCATAATGGGTGCGCATAACAGCGAAACGCTCTTTAAGCGAGTCGCGATGGTTTTTCACGGTCATGCCTCCATCAAGGTAATTGGCCACCACCGCTTGCACGTTTTTCATGGGCAAACCAGATGCTTTGCCCGCTTTCATCACGCGGATGCACCAATCTACGTCGGCCGAAAAACGATATGCCAGATTGTAAGGCGTTTGTTTGGCCAGCGAAGTGAGAGCGTAAAAGGCCTGATGGCACACCAACATGCCGCGACTAAACGACCGCCACGACAGGCCTTGGCGCGGAACGGAGCGGCGATGGCGCAAGAAACGCCCATCGGCATCTACGATATTCGTATCGCCATAGAGCACGGCAGGCAGCGTTTCGGCCTCGCCAACGGCGTTGGCAACGGTTTCGAGTGTTTGGGGAGAGGGGAATACATCGCCTGCATTGATAAAAACCAGATAGGTGCCAGTGGCCATTTCGATGCCTTTGTTCATGGCATCGTACAGTCCGGCGTCGGTTTCGGCCTTCACTTTTGTGGTGTGTAGACTTTCGGTTTGGGCCATGTCGGCCACATATTGGTGGATAAGTGCGCGCGTACCGTCGGCAGAAAGTCCGTCGACAAGCAAGTGCTCTACATGCGGATAGGTTTGTTCGGCCACACTTTTGAGCGTTCGGGGTAGCTCGGCGGCGGCGTTATAGGTGCAGGTAATAACCGAAAAGCTTATCATAACATACATTTTTTGAAGGCGAGAGCCTGATTGTACACCTCTATATATTGCAGGGCAACGGCCTGTTGCGAGTAATTGGCCAACACTTTGCGCACCGCTTGCGCGCTAAGTTCGGCATAATCGGCCTCGCACAGCACCCATCTGATGCCTTGTGCCAAGTCGGCTGCATCGCGATAGCGGGCAACATAGCCGTTTTTCTTGTGGTCGATCTCTTCGGGGATGCCGCCTACATGAAAGCCAACGCAGGGCACACCGCAGGCCATGGCCTCCATGATGGTGTTGGGAAGGTTCTCGGAAAGCGATGGCAGAACGAATGTGTGCACGGCATTGTAAAGCGAAACGAGGGTAGAGGTGTCGCTAACATAGTCGATGGGAATGGTGGGGAAAGGCAATTCGGCCACGGCTTGGTTGGCTTTTCCGCCGAGAACCACCAGCGCGGTGTTGTCTTTCATGTCGGGATATTGCGCTGCCAGCAGCCTACAAGCCTCAACGAGATAGGCCAAGCCTTTGTTGACGTTGGTGGCTCGCTGTGCGGCAAAGAGAATCAAGCGTTTGTTTGTGGGCAGGTTCATGCGTTCGGCCGACTCAGCTTTGCTTTTGGGGGTAAACACGTGCGTGTCTATGGGATTGGGAATGGCAAACACATGATGCCCGCGCAGCAGCTGACTTTGGCGCGCTTGGTCGGCCAACCAACGGCTGCATGCCACAAAATGGATGTCGCTTTTCTCGTAGATGCGCTTCTTCTTGTTCCAAACCTTGGCCGAAAGATCGTTGTCGCCCCCTCCGCCAGGCAAGTATTTACATCGCCTACATTGTTGCTTGAAGTTGTTGCAGCCAAGGGTTAGGTGGCAAATGGCCGTTGCGGGCCAAATGTCGTGCATGGTCCAAACCACGGGTTTGCCGCTGTTCACGATTTTTCGGATGCAGCCGAGCGAGAGCATTCCTTGGTTAATCCACGAGAGGTGGATAACGTCGGCTTGCTTAAACTCGGGTAACGAGGTGATGTCCGCCCCCGTATTGGCCACGTCTATGGCGAAAAGGTTGTGGCGATTGAAGTGAAGATGCCAAAAGATAGTCCACCTTTCCCAAAAGAAACGCCAGCGGTTGCGCACGCCCTTGGGCAATGCAACCACCACGGGGTTGGTGGTTTGCTTGTCGCGCACCAGCATTCGTGCCTGCACGCCACAGTTGTTTAGGGCCGAAACAAGCCTTGCGGCGGCCACAGCTGCACCTCCTGTGCGCTCGCTTGTGTTAACAATCAGTATTCGCATCTATTATATATATAATGTGTAATTGGTGTTCTGGGTGGGTCAATGGCGGCGCACCAGCTGTGCGTTGCGCATCGCTACGACACTGCAAACTTACAGAAAAATATTCAAACACCAAAGGTTAAGGCCGCCTTGTGTGGCATGCAGGGGCTACGAAAAAGCCATATTACGGCCCTAAGCGGTACAAATGCGTAGCCAAAGCAAGGATGGGGGCTACAAAACGGTAGAAAAAACATCGTATTTTGAACATTAATTAGACTGTGTTCGAACACACGGTGTTGATTTATATCAAGAATAACGCGTTTTTATGGCGAAAGTGTGTGCTAAGTATTGCGAGAACGTGAAAGTCGTTGTAACTTTGCATCGTCAAAAGGTTAATAGATTGTTTAGGTTAGTAATATTAGATTTAGGTTTTTAGTTATTAGATTAAGGTAGATTGTTAGATTGTTTAACGGATGACAATGGAAACCGTGAGGCTTTCATTTGTTTAGAAAGAATTTTTAGTTAAACATAGTGATACGCTGCATCTCGTTGAGAGAAGCAGCGTGTTTTCTTTATGTAGGTACGACAAAAAGGGCATTAGTAGACACTTATCCATACCTGTCATCAATTCTTCTAGCATTGTGGCATACTCGGTCTGCGTCTTTGATTGCTAGCAAAGACAAGCCTCCCCCTCCCTCCTTTCACAATAAAATCATGGTTCGTTTTGTTGCTTACATCATTTCGAATATGGTGAATCGTAACGCATAATCCCACTGAAAATCACGGCCATTTAAAATATTTGTCGTATTTTTGCAGTGCGTTTTGTCTTTTGGCAAGCGGCGTTGCGTGGAGCGATGCACTGCTCTACGCCGCGACACATTAATAAATTTAGTATGTATGAGATTTCTAAAACCATTTAAAGCCCTAGTCGCCGCACTCGCGTTAGCGACGATTTCTACGGCTTGCATACGCGAAGAAGCGCTGAACACCGAGGCAGACATCACTGCCTTTCACCTTGACGGCAATTTGCTGATACGCGAACCGGTGATAACTAACGACGAAGTGAAACTCTATATCAACGGATGGGAAGACCGCAGCAAACTAGCCCCACGCTTTGAACTTACCCCTGGGGCGACAATATCGCCTGCCAGCGGAACAGAAAGAGACTTTACTGCGCCGCAAACGTATGTAGTTACTTCGCAAGACGGGCAGTGGAAGAAGACATACACCGTTACTTTCATCTCTAACGACGTGCCTACCGAATACCACTTCGAGGGCTTAGGCTATTACGTTTATAAGAACGAGGACACGGGAGAGGAATTTAAAAAGTTCGAAAAGCTCTACGAACAGCTTGCTGACGGTTCGAAAATTGAGTGGAACAGCGGAAATGCAGGTTTCATGATAACCAACGCCGACGCCTCGCCAAAGGATTATCCCACCATGCAAGACGACGAAGGGTACGTGGGGAAGTGTGCAAAGCTGGTAACAAGAAGCACCGGACCCATCGGTATTGGTTTCGGCGCGCCACTCGCAGCAGGCAATTTGTTTTTGGGCGATTTCCAAATCAACATCATAAACATGGCCAAATCCACCCATTTCGGCCTACCATATCGCCACAAGCCCATCGCCATATCAGGCTTTTACAAATACCAACCAGGAAAAGACTTTACCGACAAGACCAACACGGTATTGCCAAATGAACGCGACACCTTCGACATTTACGCCGTGATGTACGAAAGCACGAAAGACGTTCCTTACCTAGACGGAACCAATATCAAGACGCATCCCAACATTGTAATGATGGCACAGATAAAGGAACGCAAGGCAACAGACCGGTGGACACACTTCGCCATGACGTTCGAGACTGTTGGCGGGCGCACGCTCGACCCCGAAAAGCTACGCAACGGCAAGTACAACTTGGCCATCGTGATGTCTTCCAGTCAGGGCGGAGCCTTCTTCCGCGGTGCCGTTGGCAGCACATTGTGGGTAGACGAGATGCAATTGTTTCACGAATAAAGCTTAATGATGAGAAGAAAACATATCCTATTGGCTCTTGCGCTCGTGGCCTTTGCTCCTGCCACAGCTGTTTTTGCGCAAAACGAACGCAACGAAAGCCTAATACAATCCGAAAAAAACGGATGGGAATACGAAGTGCGCGCTGGCGTTAACATTGGCGGCGCAAGTCCGATGCCGCTGCCAAAGGAAATAAGGAAGATAAACAGTTATAGTCCTAAGTTTAACGGAAGTATTGCGGGCATGATGACCAAATGGTTAGATTGCAACAGGAACTTGGGCATAACCCTTGGCCTACGGTTGGAAGAGAAAGGCATGGAAACAGCCGCCACAGTGAAGAACTACGGCATGGAGATAATAGACGGCGGCCAACGCATTTCGGGGTATTGGACGGGCGATGTGAACACCGTTTACAAGAGTTCGTTCGTTACGCTGCCCGTACTAGGGGCTTATAGGCTGGGCGACAGCTGGAAGTTGCGTGCAGGCCTGTATGTATCGTACAGAATGGACGGCGAGTTTTCGGGTTTTGTGAGCGAAGGATACCTGCGCAGCGGGTCGCCCATAGGCGAAAAGGTTAGTTTCACCAACGGCCAAACGGCCGCCTACAACTTCTCTAACAACCTTCGCCGCTGGCTTTGGGGCTGGCAAATGGGCGGTTCGTGGCGTGCTTTCAAGCATTTCACGGTGAACGCCGACCTTACTTACGGCTTTAACAACATCTTTAATGCCGATTTCCACACCATCACCTTTGCCATGCACCCCATCTATATGAATGTGGGCTTCGGCTACATCTTTTGACGGGCGGGCAGGCTAAGCCCTAATAGTAGACCGCTTTGCACAAATAAGACCGCTATGGTGAGTTTGCCATAGCGGTTTGTTTGTATGCCGCGTAAAGCGACATTTATCCCGAACTAGCGGAAACTTGCCTGTACGTAACCTTACAAAGGCACGAACTTAGACACCTGCCAACAGATAAACGCACAATGAAATTGTTTTGACTTTTAACCTCCCACTTAGGCGGTTTGTCTAATTTTGGGTAAGAATTTTAACATTTTGAGTGCCCTTTTTGTCCACCAACCGCCCGCCTTGCCGCAAAAAATCGATTCTCGCGAGGGTTGGTTTTGATGCAAAAAGGGAGTAGCCTGTGCATGCAACAAAATGAATTTTTATTTAAAGCAACCGCCATTT
>NZ_KV815107.1:76921-89551 GCF_001814145.1 Prevotella sp. HMSC073D09
CAAGGTAAAATGGTGCAAAATGCAGTACAAAATGCAGCTAAATGCGAAACAAAAAGCATAAAAATACGCTGAAATTGTATAAACAAAACCTTTACGAACCACGTTTTTAATGGCTCGAAGAGGTAAAATAACCATTAAAAAGGGGGTTTTTAGGGGTAAAAAGCGAGTTGTTGGGCATTAAAAATTATGAGTTGACAACCAAACTAGAAGGGTAAAATGGTGCAAAATGCAGGTTTTGTTCTTAAAAGTAGACATCTTGAAAGGCGTGGAAGGCTGAAGATAGTGCCTGAATACCTACTTTTTACCCCAAATTTTCGCTAGAATGGCACGAAAAATAGAGCGTTGTTGTAAAATAAAAATAATAATTTAAGTTTTTGAGTTTGTGGGTTGATGAGCTTGTGATTTTTGGGGTTGATGAGTTTTGAGTTTGTGGGTTGATGTTTTTTGAGTTCGTGGATTGATGTTTTTGAGTTTGTGGGTTGATGTTTTTTGAGTTCGTGGGTTGATTTTTTTGAGTTGATGGGTTGATGAGTTTTGAGTTTGTGGGTTGATGTTTTTGAGTTGATGGGTTGATGATATTTTGAGTTGATGGGTTGGCGCATTCGTGAGTTGTTGTGTCTTCGTGTGTTTATAATCCATTGATTTGGTTAGTTCTGAACGTTGTATATGAAAGGAGAGTTTATCTAGAGTCGGTATAGCAAAGGCAACAAACCTTTCTGTTATAGGCGCATTAAACCCAAATGGGGGCATTAGGCCGCTTGGCAGATATTTTAAGTTGTTTGCATTGCTGCTTGTTTGTCTTTCGTACGCTTGTGGGGCATCTTGCCAATTTTGTTCTCTCGACGTTGCCTGCTACGCCTTCAAGAATAAGACAGGCAAGATGCCGACAAACAAACAGAATCTGCACAGGCTCCAATGGCCGGCTTGGCCTTAAATAGGCAGCCTGTTGGCCTATGTCACAGCACTATCTGCACACGTACCCGCTACCACAACATCTGCCACATCGTAAATTCTTATAAATTAGCGTTTTTTCTGTTCTGTAACACAAATAGTACTCCTTATCTGTAATATTTCTGCAAAAAGATGTATTTTCCACTTCGTTTTTCTTGCACTATATAAATATGTTTCATACTTTTGCGACTGATATGATACGTATTCATTAATGCTTAACTTAACATGAGGACCAAGTATGAAAAAAAAGCGACTTAGCGTTTTTTGGGCCTTCCTATTTTTGTTTATAGGAACAGTAGTGGCCCAAAGTAAACTCACGGGAACAGTTATCTCGGCAGAAAACGATGAACCCATCATCGGCGCCACCGTCAGCGTGCAAGGCAGTAACGTGCGAACCGTTACCAATGTCGACGGGGCATTCACCCTCAACGTCAACGAGGGAACCACAATCGTCGTGAGCTATGTGGGTATGGCCACACAAACGCTCAAAGCCAAAAACGGCATGACCGTGCGGATGAACCCCAACCAAACCCTGCAAGAGGTGGTTGTGACGGGTATGACCACCACAGACAAACGCCTGTTTACGGGCTCTACCACCAAAATCGATGCGGCCGATGCCAAGATTAACGGTATGGCCGACGTGAGCCGTTCGTTGGAAGGGCGCGCAGCGGGCGTCAGTGTGCAAAACGTAAGCGGAACATTCGGTACGGCGCCGAAGATACGCGTACGCGGAGCAACCTCCATCTACGGCGACAGCAAGCCCCTATGGGTGGTAGACGGGGTGATAATGGAAGACGTGGTGGATGTCAGTGCCGACCAACTCTCTTCTGGTGATGCCGAAACGCTCATCTCATCGGCCATCGCCGGACTTAACTCGGACGACATTGAGAGTTTCCAAATACTGAAAGACGGTTCGGCCACCTCCATCTACGGTGCGCGCGCCATGGCCGGCGTCATCGTCATTACTACAAAAAGAGGAAAGGCCGGACAGGCACACATCAACTACATGGGCGAATATACCATGCGCCTGATACCATCGTACAGACAACTTAACCTGATGAACTCGCAAGAGCAGATGGACGTGTACCAAGACATGGAGCAAAAGGGCTGGCTGAAATATGCCGAGACGGCCAACGCTTCCAACTCGGGCGTATATGGCAAGATGTACCAGATGCTGAGCGAATACAACCCCGTTACGGGGCAGTTTGCATTGGCCAACACACCCGATGCCAAAGCTGCCTACCTGCGCAATGCCGAGTTCCGCAACACAGACTGGTTCAACGAGCTGTTCTCCAACACCGTGATGCACAACCACTCGGTAAGCATCTCGGCCGGAAGCGACAAGGCCCAATACTATGCCTCGCTAAGCGCCATGTTCGACCCGGGATGGACACGCCGAAGCAACGTTCAACGCTATACGGCCAATCTCAACGCCACCTTCAAGCTTAGCAAAAAATTACAACTGAACCTTATCAGCACGGGCAACTACCGCAAGCAGGAGGCACCCGGAACATTAGCTGCCAGCACCAACGTGGTTACGGGCGAGGTGAGCCGCGACTTCGACATCAACCCCTACTCGTATGCCGTAAACACGTCGCGAACACTAGACCGCAACACCTTCTACACCAGCAACTACGCGCCCTTCAACATTCTCCATGAGTTGCAGAACAACTTTATGGACCTAAACGTAAACGACTTCCGCGCACAGGCCAAGCTTAGTTACAAGCCCATCACCAAGGTAGACATCAGCGTGCTGGGCGCAGTGAAATACGCAGGTACATCGCGCGAACACCACGTAACCGAATATTCCAACCAAGCCGAGGCTTACAGGGCGATGCAGACAACGGTTATAAGGCAAGCCAACTCTTACCTTTACCACGACCCCGACAACATCTTTGCGCTACCTTTTAGCGTGATGCCCTATGGCGGTATCATCACGCGCGCAGACAACCGCATGTTCGGCTGGGACTTCCGTGCATCGGTAAGCTACAACGACGTGTTCAACAAAGACCACATTCTGAACACCTACGCCGGCATGGAAACGAACTCGTACACTAGGCACAACACCTGGTTCAAGGGCTATGGCCTGCAATACGACTTGGGTGAAGAGGCCAACTGGGCTTACCAAAACTTCAAGAAAATGCAGGAAGGCGGCAACGACTATTATGGTCTGGGCAACACCAACACACGCAGTGCGGCTTTCTTCGGAAACGTAACCTACTCGTGGAAAGGCCGCTACACCATCAATGGCACCCTGCGCTATGAGGGCACAAACGGCTTGGGCCTGTCGCGCCAGTCGCGTTGGCTGCCCACATGGAACGTGTCGGGAGCGTGGAACGCCCACGAAGAAAGCTGGTTCGACCAAAAGTTGGGCAAGGTGTTGTCGCACCTCACGCTCAAAGCGTCGTACTCGCTCACAGCCGACCGTCCGCCCGTTACCAACGCCCTCGCCATCATCAAGGCCAATACGCCATGGCGATATAGAACCGGCAACACCGAAACAGGACTTGAAAGGACGAGCCCGGCCAACCCCGACCTCACCTATGAGAAGAAACATGAGCTTAACCTGGGGTTGGATGCAGGATTTCTGAACAACCGCATCAACATGTCGGTAGACTGGTATAAGCGCAACAACTACGATTTGGTTGGCCCCATCCCGACCGACGGCACCGACGGCTTTCTCGTAAAATACGGTAATGTGGCCGCAATGAAGAGTAACGGTGTGGAGCTGAGCCTCTCTACGACGAACCTGAAGACGAAAGACTTCAGCTGGAAAACCAACTTCATCTATTCGTATGTGCACAACGAAATTACCGACTTGAAAGCCCGTAGCCGTATGATAAACTTTATCAGCGGTGTGGGTTACGCTCGCAAGGGCTACCCTTCGCGTGCTTTGTTTTCCGTTCCGTTCATGGGATTGACGGGCGATGGCCTGCCAACGTTCCGAGATCAGGAGGGAAACATCAGCATTACCAACGTGAACTTCCAGGAGTCGGACCCGGAGAAACTGAAATTCTTGAAGTACGAAGGCCCCACGGACCCCACCAACACGGGTAGTCTTGGCAACGTGTTCACCTACAAGGGGTTCACCCTTAACGTCTTCGTCACCTATTCGTTTGGTAACGTTGTGCGCCTTTACCCCGCATTCAAGTCTAGGTATACAGATCTCTCGGCCATGCCCAAAGAGTTCCGCAACCGCTGGCGCACGCCTGGAGACGAGGCGTACACCGACATACCCACCATCGCCACCTTGCGTCAGGTTTACGACAATCCCAATCTGTACAGGGCATATAATGCCTACAACTATTCGGACGCACGCATCGCCAAGGGCGACTTTATCCGCATGAAGGAACTTTCGCTGAACTACGATTTCCCTCAGAAACTGGTGGGGTATCTCGGTTTGCGAACGGCATCGGTTAAGGTACAAGGCACGAACCTCTTCCTAATTTATGCCGACAAGAAACTCAACGGACAAGATCCGGAGTTCTTCAATACAGGAGGTGTGGCCGTACCTATGGCCAAACAATTTACGCTTACGCTTAAGGTAGGACTCTAAACACTCGAAAGGAACACAACAATGAAAAAACAACATATCATCTGTTTGGCACTGGCCACAGGTACAATACTGTTGGGCTCTTGCAACGACTTTTTGAACGAGAACCCCGACAACCGCACGCAGATAGACACGCCCGAGAAGGTGAGGCAGGTTCTTGTTTCGGCATACCCTGAGAACTCGTATTTCGTGATGGCCGAGTACATGTCGGACAACGTGGACGAATATCAGAACCCCAGGACAGACGTCTCGCTAGACGAATACTACCGTTGGAAAGACGCCACCCAAACCAACAACGACTCGCCCGACAGGCTGTGGCGCACATATTACGCGTCTATCGCCAATGCCAACGAGGCACTGAAAGCCATCGACAAACTGGGCGGCCCGAAAACAGAGTTGCTCGCACTGTGCAGGGGAGAGGCCTTGCTTTGTCGCGCCTATGCCCACTTCATGCTCGCCAATATCTTTTGCATGAACTATGGAATGCCCAACAGCAACACGGACATGGGCATATACTATATGTACGACACCGACACGCGCATCGGACAAGTGAACCCGCGCGGAACGGTGGCCGAGGTTTACCAAAAGATAGCTAAGGATTTGGAAGAAGGCCTGCCCTTAGTGGGCGACGCGCACCTTAAAGTGCCCAAGTTCCACTTTAACAAGAAGGCGGCCTACGCTTTCGCCACACGCTTTTACCTCTTCCACGAAGAATGGGAGAAGGCAGTGAAATACGCCAACGAATGCCTGGGCAGCTCGCCCCAAACGTTGTTGAGAGACTGGCGAAGCTACCAAAGCATGACACGCAACATCGAGGCCTACACCCTAAAGTACGTCAACACGGAGAACAAGTGCAACCTGCTTATGCAAAAAGCATATACGGAAGCGGGCCTGTTGTTCAACAACTACTCCAGAGGTAAGAAATACGCCCACGGCCCTTACCTAGACAACAACGAGACGATGTTGGCCAAAAACATTTGGGGAGAGGCCAATTACTGGGACAACGGGCCGTTCTTCTACCGGGTCGGCGCCACAGAAACCTACGACATCACTTGGCGCATACCCTATCTTTTCCAATACACCGACCCCGTGGCGGGCACAGGTTACCAATCTTCGATTATGCCCATACTAACCACCGACGAGACGTTGCTCAACCGTGCAGAGGCCTACATCATGCTTAAGAAATACGACTTGGCGGCGGCCGACCTCACGACGTGGATGCAGAACATCGTCAACACGAACGTGGTGCTTACCCCCACAAGCATTGAGGCATTCTATAAACCCATAGACTACTCGTACAGTGACGACAAGAAGTTGCAGTCCACCATCAAGAAACACCTACATCCCAAGTTCGCCATCGACACCGAGGGTAGCCTGCAAGAGTGTATGTTACAATGCGTGCTGGGCTTCAAACGCATCGAACAGCTTCAAACGGGCGCACGATGGTTCGACATCAAACGCTACAACATCACCGTGATGCGGCGCCTCATCAACGAAAACGGAACGCCCCAGGAGCTTACCGACAGCTTGGCGCCCGATGATCCAAGGCGAGCCATACAGCTGCCGCAAGACGTGAGGGATGCCGGTGTGCCGATGAACCCACGCAATAAATGAGTGAGACAACACCAAACCAACGCTTAACAAAACAGCAATGAAGAAGAATACATTATTATATATCCTCGCATCTGTTATCTGCATAGGGACGATGACGGGGTGCGCTGACGAGAAACTCTCACCCAACAGCGTAATAACTGCCGACAAGCGTACGCCCACACCACTAGACCTTTGGCTCGACCGATATTATGTGTCTACGTACAACATCAATTTCAAGTATCGATACGAAGACATAGAAAGCGACATGAACTATTATACCGTGCCCGCAAGCTACCAAATGGCCATAAAGATGGCCAACCTCGTGAAGTATTCTTGCCTCGAAGCATTCGACGAAGTGGCCGGACCCGACTTCACGAAGGCCAATTTCCCCAAACTGATTTACCTCACCGGCAACTGGGAATACAAGAACAACGGCACATTTATTCTGGGTACGGCCGAGGGAGGAAAGAAAATATTGCTTGCTGGCACCAACTTCATAGACCAGTTCATCCAAAGTGCCGAGGATATCAATACCTATTACCTCAAGACCGTCTATCACGAGTTCACCCACATCCTGAACCAAACTAAGCCCTATTCGGCCGACTTCAAACTGGTTACAGGCTCAGGGTACGTGGCCGACAAATGGAGCGAGAGCCCATACGCCAACACCAACTATTGCTACGAGCATGGTTTCATCTCGGCCTATGCCCAACATTCAGACGTGGAAGACTTCGCCGAGATGTTCTCCATCTACGTTACCAGCTCTCCGAAAAAGTGGAACGCCTGGCTGGATATTGCCAATGCAAAAGGACAAAAGGACAATATCTTAACCAAGCTAGACTATGTTCGGAACTACATGCGTGAATCCTGGAACATCGACATCGACAAACTTCGCGACGTGTACCTTAGGAGAGAAGACGATATCGTAAAGGGAAAGGTAGACCTCACCAACATTTCACTATAACAAAACCTAACGCATACAACAATGAAGAAAATTCATCATATACTTTCGGCACTGCTGACGCTCGCCGTAACGCTGGGTTTGCAATCGTGCCTAAAAGACCAGGCCGACGTGTTCGACAACGCATCGTCGCTGCGCCTGCAAGAGTATCTAGACAAGACGCAGAAAACCCTAGTGGATGCACCCTATGGGTGGGCCTTCGACATCTATCCCGAACGGACACAGGCCTATGGGGGATACGCCTTCACCTTAAAGTTCGACAGAGAGAAATGCAAGGTGCGGAGCGTACTGGACGCAAGTCGCGAAGACGAGTCTTACTATAAAATGACCTCCGAAGTGGGGCCTGCCATCACTTTCGACACCTACAACCCCTTAATGCATTATTTCTCCAACCCGTCGTCGGCCAGATTCCAAGCCTTGAAAGGCGACTTCGAGTTCGTGGTAGACAGTGTGTCGGAGAACCTCATAAAAGTGCACGGCTACCGCACAAAGAACGTGATGTATCTGAGAAAGCTAGACATGCCCGCAGCCAACTATATTAATAAGGTGGACAGTTTCAGCGCAGACTTCACCCCCACTGGGCTTTGGTCTTTTAAAGGCAAGGTGAATGGCACTGATGTTCAGGGCGAACTGGATGCTTCGGAACTGAAACTGACCTACAACTCCGGCCAAAAGGAGGAAACCACTGCCATCGCCTTTACCGACAGGGGCGTTAGAACCTACCGCCCATTGCAAATAGGTGGCACAACCTTCGGCGAGCTTACCTTCAACGCATCCGACTCAACCTATCGGGCCAAGGGCGCCAACAATGAGGAGATAATCCTGAAAGCCGAACAGCCGAAGTGGTTTCCGGCATACGCCAATGCCGCTGGAAAATACACATTGGAGGCCGTCTATTCCCTCAACAACACGGACTACAACGTGGAACTCGATGTCGACTTGAAACTCACAGCCGACTACAAGGGCTACGAGATGGAGGGAGCATTGCTGGGATATAATATCAGGCTGACGTTCGACCGTAAAGAGGAGGCGATGATTGTTGCGCCGCAACAAATAGGAAGATTTCCAGATGGCAACGTATTGATGTTAACAACTTTCTCAACTTCTGCCGGGCGCCTTACCACTTCGCCCAGCGCCTGTTTCTCATTGAAGTGGGACAACGCGGCTAATGCTTACGTTTTCCGCCCCAAAGGGGAATGGGGATACCCCTCATCCGGCTGGTTCTTAGGCGTATACGATAGTCAATGGTCTTTCTTGGGCAATGCCAAGGCACTCAAAGTGCCGAATGCTTACCTCTTCGGTCGCGCATACGAGAGACTGGACCAGTTGCTCAAACTTAAAAGAAGGCAATAATACAAACGTAAAGAGAATATCAATATGAAAAATATTTTCAGAGCATTCCTTGCCGCCGTTGCCCTGTTTGCAACAGTGGCTTGCAGCCAAGACGACAACGTGGGACGAACGTTTGGCGACAAGGCAATCACCATAGACAGCTCGAGCGTCACCTTCACGGATGCACCTTCCACAGGAAGGGTTACCGTAAAGGCCGCAGGTCCCATTACAAAAACGGCCGTTTCCAACGATTGGTGCAAAAGCACGTTCTCCGGAAACGTCGTCACCGTTGAGGCAACGCAAAACACGTCGTTCACTTCTAGGGTAGCTAACCTCACCATTTGGGTTGGCACCGACAGCATTAACGTGCCTGTTCACCAACAAGGGCTGCCCGGATTTACCATAGGAGAAAGAACCCAATACCTGGTAAGCAACAAAGATACCAGCATTGTCATCAGTTTCCGACACATCGATGGGGTATCTGTCACTACCCACAAGCAGGGAGAATGGCTTTCGCCCACAGTAGAGAACGGCAAGGTAATCATCAAGGTGGCCGCCAACAACGGCAACAAGCAAAGAGACGGATATGTTGACATCAGCTCGGGCAGAAGGCTTCCCATACGTATCAACATCCAGCAAAATTGGGATGTAGAAACGCAGATGAACGGCAGTTGGACTTTGACTTACTTTTCAAAATTGGATACCGCTGGCCTTACACGCCAGCAAATAGACTGCACTTTCGACAAGGATTCTATCCGGATAAACAGTGCAAACCACGGCAAGGTGTCCATCCCATTCCGTTTAAAAAAGTCTATTCCCGCCACGTTCATGCTCGACGGTAGCGTCAGATGCGGGGGTAAACTCGACAATTACACGCCGTTGCTCTATCTCGTGGCCGACTACCAAAGGCTTTGGTCGTATCTTACAACGAGCACAACCATAGCTGGTCGTATATTGCCTAACGCCGAAGGGAAACTTAGCATAAGGCCAACTGGTTTCCTTGAAGGGAGGGAAGAACGGCCCATTACGCGCTTTTGTTTCGTGTTGCACGACAATGTGCCGCCAACAGGCATGCCTAAGAACAACAACGGATTTAAATACGTATTGGCCAACTTCTTTTTCCCCGTCTTCGTGAAGAAATAGTAATAGTCCATAACGTTTAACCCCAAATCGGTTCATTAAAGCCTGTGCAGATTTCATTTGATTGTTGAAACTATTGTCTGTCTTGTTCTTGAAGGCGTAGCAGGCTACATAAAGAATAAGACGGGCAAGATGTCGACAAGCGAACGGAAGATAACAGGAAACGATGGACATAACTTAAAATGTTTGATAAGCGGTCTAATGAACCGATTGGGGTTTATTTTATTTATGCCCATGCCGCTTTCGGAGCAAACCGGAAGGCGCGCATGGGCATTTTATGTACCCTAGGTGGCGTTAGTCGTTTTTCCACCTTTTCACTTTTAGGAGTTAAGGAGTTAGGGAGTTAAGGAGTTAAGCCAAATGCCTAGGTTGCGTTAGCCGTCTTTTCACCTTTTCACTTTTAGGAGTTAAGGAGTTAGGGAGTTAAGGAGTTAAGCCAAATGCCTAGGTGGCATTAGCCATTTTTTCACCTTTTCACCCTTTCACCTTTTCACTTTTAGACGTTAAGCCAAATGCCTAGGTGGCGTTAGCCATTTTTTCACCTTTTCACCTTTTCCCCCTTTCACTTTTAGACGTTAAGCCAAATGCCTAGGTGGCGTTAGCCATTTTTTCACCTTTTCACCTTTTCACTTTTTATCTTTCCCCCTTTCCCTTCCCATCATTATGCCGTCAACACGCCACTTTTTCGCGCAAAAAGTTGTACTTTTGCAGGCATAGGGCATCAGCGCGGCAGCATAAGGGCCCACATTCGCCCATCATCAGCACAACAATATAGATAAAAAACATATCGACAATGGCAAACTTGAGATTTGAAGCTGTGGCAGAAGCCTACAAAAAGAAACCGCTGGAAGTGATTACACCCGCCGAAAGACCATCCGAGTTTTTCGCGAAGTACGTCTTCAATCGAGCGAAGATGTACAAATACCTACCCGCCGACGTTTACGAAAAGCTTACCGACGTTATCGACAACGGCACGCGCCTAGATCGTTCTATCGCCGATGCCGTGGCCAAAGGCATGAAACAATGGGCCAACGAAAACGGGGTGACACACTACACACACTGGTTTCAACCCCTAACAGAGGGCACGGCAGAAAAACACGATGCCTTTGTAGAGCCGGATGGAAAGGGTGGAATGATTGAAGAGTTTTCGGGAAAGCTGCTCGTTCAGCAAGAACCCGACGCGTCTTCGTTCCCCAACGGCGGCATCCGCAACACCTTCGAGGCTCGCGGATATTCGGCTTGGGACCCCACTTCGCCCGTCTTCATCATCGACGACACGCTTTGCATCCCCACCATCTTCATTTCTTACACGGGCGAATCGCTCGACTATAAGGCACCGCTGCTGCGTTCGTTGCAGGCCGTCAACACCGCTGCCGCAGCTGTGGCCCAATATTTCTACCCAAAAGTGAAGAAGGTTAGCTGCAACCTAGGCTGGGAACAAGAATATTTTTTGGTTGACGAGAGCCTTTACTTTGCCCGTCCCGACCTGATGCTAACAGGCCGAACGCTCATGGGACACGACTCGGCCAAGAACCAACAGATGGACGACCACTACTTCGGAACAATACCGGAGCGTGTGCAAGCCTTTATGAAAGACTTAGAAATACAAGCACTTGAATTGGGCATACCTTGCAAAACGCGCCACAACGAGGTGGCGCCCAACCAGTTTGAGCTAGCTCCTATATTCGAAGAGGCCAACCTGGCCGTAGACCACAACATGCTATTGATGTCGCTCATGAAGAAAGTGGCACGCAAGCACAGTTTCCGCGTGCTGCTCCACGAAAAGCCTTTCGCCGGCGTTAACGGCAGCGGAAAGCACAACAATTGGAGCTTGTCTACCGATACGGGCGTGCTGTTGCATGCACCTGGCAAGGGTTACGATGACAACCTGCGCTTTGTGGTGTTCATCGTAGAAACGCTCATGGGCGTGTATCGCCACAACGGATTGCTGAAAGCATCGATAATGAGTGCAACCAATGCCCATCGATTGGGCGGGCACGAGGCTCCGCCAGCCATCATTTCCTCGTTTCTAGGCACGCAACTCAGCACGCTGTTGGCACAAATCGAGCGTGCCGACGACGACGAGTGTTTTGCCGTGGCTGGCAAAAAGGGAGTGGAACTAGACATCGACCAAATTCCCCAACTACTTATCGACAACACCGACCGCAACCGCACTTCGCCCTTTGCCTTTACAGGTAACCGCTTTGAGTTTCGCGCCCTTGGCTCGGAGGCCAACTGCTCGTCGGCTCTCATCGTGCTGAACGCTGCCGTTGCCGAGGCTCTCAATAGCTTTAAACAGCGTGTCGACGCACTTGTGCAGCAGGGTGTTGACCTTAAACGCGCCATCGTGAGCGTGTTGCGCGACGACATACGGGCCTGCCGTCCCATCGTGTTCGACGGCAATGGCTATTCGGAAGAGTGGGTGCAAGAGGCCAAACGTCGCGGGTTGGACACGGAAACAAGCTGTCCGCTGGTGTTCGACAGGTATCTCGACGAGGATAGTGTGCAGATGTTCGAGAGCCTGAACGTGATGCGCCGCAACGAGTTGCAAGCCCGCAACGAGGTGAAATGGGAAACCTACACCAAGAAGGTACAGATAGAGGCGCGCGTGCTGGGCGACCTCTGTATGAACCACATCATACCCGTGGCCACGCATTATCAAAGCCGATTGGCCAAGAACGTGCAGAGTATGTTCGGCATCTTCGCCAGCGAAAAGGCGCGCATACTTACTTCGCGCAACGTGAAAATCATCGAAGAGATTGCTCAACGCACGCAAACCATCGAAACGAAGGTGGAAGAACTGGTTGCGGCACGTAAGGTGGCTAACAATATTCAATGTGAAAGAGAAAAGGCAATTGCCTATCACGACAATATCGCACCAAGAATGGAGGCCATTCGCTACGAAGTGGATAAGCTGGAACTGCTGGTGGCCGACGAGCTGTGGACGCTGCCCAAATATCGAGAACTGCTCTTTATAAGGTAGAGGTTACGAGTTGGGGAGTTAACAAGTTAACCAGTTGACGAGTTAACCAGGTTGACGAATTAACAAGTGGACTAGTTAACGAGTTATAGTCAAACAGAATTGGATTTGGAAAGCCAT
>NZ_KV815107.1:89651-90454 GCF_001814145.1 Prevotella sp. HMSC073D09
AATTGGATTTGGAAAGCCATAGCTGCATCGTAAGCAAACAAAAGTACTCCTTTTCCTCTGCGTAAGGGCTTATTGATGTTATGCAACGCACGTTTTGCATTCTTCAAACAACTATTTTCCAAATGCAATTCTGTTTAACTATAACCAGGTTGACAAGTTGACGGGTTAACTGGTTAACTTGTTAACTTCTCAACTCGTCAATTTAAATCATTGCTTTTATTTTACAAAAGCAGTCTGTTTTCCACTCCGTTCTAGCGAAAAAATAGGTCATAAAGTAGGCAAATTACTACCATTTCTCCTCTTTCACGTCTTTCCTTTTGTCTGTTTTTAGGCAAAATAGCTGCATTTTGCACCATTTTGCCTTTCTAGTTTGGTTGTCATCTCGCGATTTTTTAGGTCCAATTACCCACTTTTTACCCCCAAAAAACCACTTTTTGAGGGCTGTTTTGCCCCTTCGAGTCATTCCTTTACTGGCTCGAGAGGGTTATATCTATACCATTTCAGCGGATATTTATGCTTTTTGCCTTGCGGTTAGCACCATTTTGTACGGCATTTTGCACCGTTTTACCTTGCATTTAGCACCAAAACGCACTGCATTTAGCACCAAAACGCAATGCATTTAGCATCAAAACGCATTGCATTTAGCACCAAAACGCAATGCGTTTTGCACCATATTGCACCATTTTTGGCAACAAACAGCCCCAAAAGGGGTACAAATGGCGACCTTTTGAAATAAATATTCATTTTGTCGCATTCACACACTGCCCCTTTTTAGCATCAAAACAAACCTTCGCGAGAATCGA
>NZ_KV815107.1:90554-102488 GCF_001814145.1 Prevotella sp. HMSC073D09
AGAATCGATTTTTTGCGGCAAGTTGGGCGATTGGGGACAAAATGGGCACTCATGGCGTTGAATTTTCTACTGAAAATATTACTTTTTTGCACCCTTGCCATGGTTTTCAGCAGGCAAATGGGGCAGAATTTTGGATTTTAGCGTATCCTTGTTCAGTACTTCGTACCTGAGAGGAGTGGCTGTCTTGTTTTTGCATCTCAAAGATAATATACTCCTATCAATACTGGTTTACAATCGAGTTCTGTTCGCCTTGGTTTTGCATCATAAAGATAATATACTCCTATCAATATTGGTTTACAATCGAGTTCTGTTCGCCTTGGTTTTGCATCAAAAAGATAATATACTCCTATCAATACTGGTTTACAATCGGGTTCTGTTCGCCTTGGTTTTGTGTCACAAAGACAACAAACGCCTCTCAATTGATAGGCAGACTAGAAGTTAACCCGTCTTAAACATTAAAATCTATTAACAATATGAAAACAAGCCTTAAAAATCAATCAAAACAAACCAACCTATTGATATTTAGCTTATATTTGTAAAACCTTTCTAAGAAGTATCAATCATACAAAAATATCCTACACATGACCTATACAACCCAAACAGCAACATCCCCAATGGCAACAAATAACCTACTGCACACCAGTAGTTAATGCCAACACCACGTTATACAAGTGGTTGCAGGCACCGGCATGCCGACAAAAAGGCCAAACCGTAACGCCCAAATGCCTTTACCGCAACCAACGAACCACCATACGCAAAGCGATGGAGCCTAACAATAGGCCGCTTTCACCCTCTATCAGACCATTTAACAAGCGCGGCGCAATGCCCTTGGTCTGCACCAGATGCCCAAACATTCTTAAACTGTCGCCTTCGTCCGCCTAACTCGCAAACACGGCCATGTAGCCTGCCGAACGTATTGTTCGCCTACAACGGCCAACTGATACAACCCCAACTAGCTGGCGAACAAACAGCAAATGACGAGAAAAAGGAGACGGCAATGGCAGCGATGCCACGCTCAACAAAGAACTAAAAACGTTGAATCTTAATAGATGTAAATGAGATGAACGAGAAATCTACCCAATCGGACAACCTTCACAAAGGACTCCAAAGAAAAAGACTTGCGCTTAGTTCCGCACCCATGCGAACTACGCTCATGTTGTCCCTCGCGCTCTCGCTTGGGGCCATGCCGTCTGCGGCGCTTGCCAACAGCACGCCCGCCAGCGGCCTTTTGCCTAACCCGATAGCCCTGCAACAGCAAAGCAAGGTGGCTAAGGGCGTGGTGACAGACAGCAACGGCGAACCGCTTATCGGCGTAAGTGTTACCGAAAAAGGCACAAACAACGCCTATGTAACCAACGTAAACGGCGAGTTCGAACTGCGCCTATCGTCTGCCAACGCACAAATCGTCGTGTCGTATGTGGGTTTCCTCCCCCAAACACTTAGAGCCTCGGCCAACATGCGCATCGTGCTGAAAGAGGATAGCAAGGCACTTAACGAAGTGGTGGTTGTGGGATATGGCGCACAAAAGAAAGCCAACCTTACGGGGGCGGTTACCAGCGTAGACGTTAACAAAAACCTTTCGAGCCGACCCATTGCCGACATCGGCCGCGGCCTGCAAGGCGTTGTGCCCGGCATGAACATCCGCGTACCCACTGGCGAGGTGGGTTCGGACCCGCTTATCAAGATACGCGGACAGATTGGCTCCATCGAAGGCAGCAATGCGCCGCTCATCTTGCTCGACAATGTGGAGATACCCAGCATACAAGTGGTTAACCCCAACGATGTGGAAAGCATATCGGTGCTTAAAGATGCGGCCTCGGCCTCTATCTATGGAGCAAAGGCTGCCTTTGGTGTTGTGCTCATCACCACGAAGAACGGCGCCAAGAGCAACCGCTTAGAGGTGAACTACTCTAACAACTTCTCGTTCCAAAGCACCGCAAGGAAATTGGAGATGGGCGGCATCGACGGCTTGCAATACACGCTCGACGCACAAATAAACCGCGGTGCGCCCCTGCCTGCCGGCGGTATGTGGCGCGTAAGTCCTGAAAGCATCAAGCGCATGCGCGAGTGGCAAGAGAAATACGGAGGCAGCGTTAAATGGAACGACCCCGTACTTTACGGGCGCGACTGGGAAGTGATTGGCGGAGAGAAATACGGTTACCGCCTTTACGATGGCGTAAAAGCGATGGTGCGCGACTGGGCACCAACGATGACGCACAACCTATCGGTGAACGGCAAGTCGGGCAACACCTCTTATAACATTGGGCTGGGTTACTTCACACAGGATGGCATGTCGCGCACGGCAAAGAAAGACGACTTCCGCCGCTACAACGCAACGCTGTCGCTGCAATCGGAGATTAACCAGTGGGTTACGGTGCGCATGAGCTCGCTTTATTCCGACCGAAACAAGCGTTATCCCGGCGTTGGAACCACATCTGCCGACCCCTGGCTCTACCTTTACCGTTGGAGCCCGCAGTTCCCCATCGGCGTAACCAGCAATGGCAGTCCGCTACACGAACCCTCTTACGAACTGGGTGCGGCCAACACCGACAACATACAGAACAAGTATTTCAACATCAACCTCGGCGTAACCGTAAACATCACCAAGAATTGGGACTTTAAGCTGGACTACACTTACGACCACAACGCACAGGAAACGAACGAGTCGGCCATTCAATACCGCGCAGGGCAAGTGTGGTACAACCCCGTTCAGTGGCTTGAAGACGGTTATCCCGTGTACGTAGACGAAAACGGAAACCGCACAGACACAGGCGGAAAACCTGCATATCGTTTTCCCGTTGCAGACTATTACTCGAATGTAGCATCGAGCTATGTGCAACAGTCCAGCAGGGCAACAGACAACAACACCATCAACGCCTACACCACGTACAACCTAAGGCTGGGTGCAGAGAAAGAGCATGCCTTTAAATTTATGGCCGGTATGAACCAAGTAACCAGCAAATGGACTTCACACGAAACCCTGCGCAACGGGCTTATCGACCAAACCAACCCGCAGTTCCACTTGGCAGGAGGCACCTATGACGGCGACGGAAACCGCAATTGGGAGGCACAACTGGGTTTCTTCGGCCGCCTGAACTATGCCTACGCCGACCGTTATCTGCTAGAAGCCAACGTAAGGCGCGACGGTTCGTCGAAGTTCCCCAAGCATCTGCGCTGGCAAACCTTCCCCTCGTTCTCGGCCGGATGGGTGTTTACCAACGAACCTTTGGCCCAACCCATCATCAAAGTACTTAGCTTTGGTAAGTTCAGGGCATCGTGGGGTAGCATCGGCGACCAGTCTGTGGCCAACACGCTCTATCGGGCCGTGATGGAAAGTGGTTCTAGCACGTGGCTCGACGGCAACAACAAACGTGTGCCGCTGTTCGGAACGCCCGCCTTAATAGACAGGAACATCACCTGGCAACGCATCGAAACGCTTGACCTTGGTGTAGACCTGCGTTTCCTCGACAATAAGATTGGGGTAACGTTCGATTGGTTTAAGCGCGACACCAAAAACATGATTGTACCCGGCGACGACCTGCCCGTAACCCTCGGAACATCGTCGCCAAAGGGAAACTTCGGACATTTGCAAACCAAAGGTTGGGAAGTTTCTGTAGACTTCAATCACCGTTTCGCCAACGGACTGGGCGTTAATGCCAACTTCACACTTGCAGATGCCATCACGACGGTTGTTCAAGGCGCCGACTATCAAAAGCCGTGGGAACTGCGAAGCGTTTACGACCAATACTCCACAGGCCGCCGCTATGGCGACATCTATGGCCTTGTAACCGACAGGCTCTTCCAAAAGGACGACTTTGAATACGATGCCGACGGCAAGAACATCATCCGCACAAACGTTATATATAAAGGTACGCTGCGTTCTACCAACAAGCAGACGGCTCGCCACCCCGTTTACCAAGTGCAATACGAAGACGGCGACAAGCTGGTTTTTGCACCTGGCGACGTTAAATTCAAAGACCTTGACGGCGACGGATACATCTCTGGGGGTGCAGGAACCAACGGCGACCACGGCGATTTGGCCGTGATAGGCAACTCTACGCCGCGTTACGAGTATAGTTTCCGCATAGGCGTAGACTATAAGGGCTTTGATTTCTCCATCTTCTGCCAGGGAATTGGCAAGCGTAAGATATGGGGAGAAGGTCAGTTGGCCATCCCCGGATTTAACGCCAAGGAAGGAGCAATCCCCAAGACTTTCGCTACCGACTACTGGCGAGAGGACAGAACAGACGCCTTCTATCCGCGTGCATGGAACCTAGGCAACAATAGCACGGGGTTCAGCATGCAGCGTCAGAGCAAGTACTTGCTCAACATGGCCTACCTCCGCGTGAAGAACATCAACTTTGGATATTCGTTCCAACAGAATTGGATAAGCAAAGTGGGCCTAACAAGGGCAAGGCTCTATCTCTCGTTGGAGAACTTCTTCACCTTCGACAACCTGCGCGGACTGCCCATCGACCCCGAAGCCATCTCCGGTTACTCGATGTTCACCTCTAAACAAAACTACAACAACGGGCGAACAGGTACGGGAACGCCCGTGTTCAAGTCGCTTTCGTTTGGCGCACAGCTCACATTCTAAAAAGCAATCCCTATGAAACTAAAAATATTTTCATTTATCGCCGTTTGCACTTTGGTTTGCTCAGCGTGCAACGACGTCTTAGACCGACCCTCGCTTACCTCGGCCGAAGACCCCGAATATTGGGTTAGCGAGAACAACGTGAGGCTCTATGCCAACGCCTTTTATCCCAATTTCTTCCCCGGATATGGGGTGGGGTATGGGGTTACGGCATACACCCCGAACAATAACTACAACTTTAACGACGACGTGGTGTTGAAAGGAACACAGCCGCAGTTTTCGAAAGCGGTGCCCAGTTCGAAGGGCAGCACTGCGCTGTCGCTCGGTTGGGAAAGTCAATTCAGCGGGCCAACATGGAACTTTGCATGGGTGAGGAAAGCCAATGTGATGAAAGACCGCATCACGCAACTGATGGCCGACAAGCTCACCGACGAGCAATATCGCCATTGGTTGGGCATCGCACGTTTCTTCCACGCATTGGAATATGCCCGCTTGGTGAACGTGTTCGGCGACGTGCCGTACTATAACCACGAGATACATCGCGACGAACTGAACGAAATTTACAAAGACCGCACCCCACGCAACGAGGTGATGGACTCGGTGTTCTCCGATTTCAGGTACGCCATGCAGAACGTTCGCCTGAACGATGGCGCACAAAATGTAAACCGTTACGTGGTGGCCGCCTTCGTGTCTAGGTGGGCCTTGTTCGAAGGGAGCTGGCAAAAATACCACTATCAAGACAACGAACGCGCCAAAGCTTGTTTCAAACTGGCCACAGAGGCGGCACAGATGATTATAGACAGCGGCAAATATGGCATCGCTACCGACTTCCGTTCGCTCTTCGGCTCCACGAACCTGAGCGACTCGAAAGACTGCATCCTCTATCGCAAATACGATGCCGAACAAGGCGTTACGCACTGCGTGGCATCCTATTGCCTGCCCAGCAACCCCACCGACCTTGGCCCCAACCTCGACCTGATCAAGGCGTTTATCTGCAACGATGGTAAGGATTGGAACTCCACCACAATGGCGGCTGCTAAGGACTTCACGCTCGACAGCCTCATCAAGACCCGCGACCCGCGTTTCGAAGCTACGTTCTATTACAAGACAACGGAGAATGCCAAAAGCTGCGGACTATATGTTACGAAGTTCATTCCACGTTCGGCCTTGTCTTACCTCAACATCGAAGGAGGTACGCCTGCACCCGAATTTCAGGGCGACAAAAACGTTACGGGCTATCCCGTTATGCGTTACGCCGAAGTGCTGCTTAACTGGATTGAGGCAAAAGCCGAGCTAGCCACGCTGGGAGAGGCGGCTGTTACACAGGCCGACATCGACATCTCCGTCAACGCCATTCGCAAAAGGCCGCTCGATGCAGAAGCGATGCAACGCCACGTAAAACAAACGGCAGCCATGAAGCTTGACCAACTGAACAACGACCCCAAGCGAGATGCCGACGTTCCACAACTGTTGTGGGAGATTAGGCGCGAAAGACGTATGGAACTTGCTTTCGAGTTCTCGCGCATTATCGACTTGCGCCGATGGAAAAAGCTGAACTACATGGATACCGATGCTAACCCCGACTTGCTTCTTGGCGCATGGGTGAACTTCCCAACAGAACTGCCCGGCGTGCTAAACGAAAAGACTGTGGGTGCCTATCGTGTACAAAATGCGGCAGGCAAGCTTGTTACTTACAATGGCAAGAACGCCAAGGACATGAAGGGTTTCTTCTATCCTAAGGAGACAATTGGCAGACTTCCTTTCCTTAACCTGCCCAACGTGAACCCCTATCTCTCGCCCATCGGCTACAACGACATTCAGAAATACGCCGAACGAGGCTATCACCTCTCTCAAACAAAGGGATGGCCCGAAGGATATTAATTTAGTTGACGAGGGGAAGAGAAAATGAAGTTGACGAGTTGACAAGTTGACGAGATAACGAGAAAACAAGGTTGCAAGGCTACAAGTAGAAAAGGTTGCAAGTAAAAAAGGATTATAGTTACGCTGCTCACAAGCATTTAACTTAACTCCTTTACTACTTACTCCTTTACTACTAACCAAAAGCATTTGGCTTAACTCCTTAACTCCTTAACTCCTTAACTACACACCAAAAAGCATTTGGCTTAACTCCATAACTCCTTAACTCCATAACTCCTTTAAAAAGCCCCTCAACAAACAACAAACTTTAAACAAAAGAAGGCATGTACAAGATAAAGAACATAGGTCTGGCAGCCATTGCCATGATGATGGCGACGGCATTTGTTTCGTGTGGCGACAACTATCCCGACAGCATGGATGCGCCCTACGATACCGATTTGCTCGGCATTAAAATAATGAATGCGGGTGCAAAAGGCGACCAAGTGGTGGAAGGAAGAATAGACGAGGAGAAGAAAGAAGTGAACTTCCCCAAGCTAGACACACTAACCAACTTCGCCGCACTGCGACTGGAAGCAAAACTATCTGACGGCGCACAACTCGAAAAAACCGAGATAGACTGCAAGATGACACCCGACGACGAGCAAAAGAAACTCACCATACGCGTGCTTAACCACAACAGGTACAAAGACTACTTCATGTTTGTGCGCAAACGCATTTCGCCCATAGGGGCCGACTTTAAGGATGCTAAGGTGTATAGCTTCGCAGGTGACAATCGTTACGAAGACTTTAAAACGTTATATACACGCTGTGCCGACTTCGATGGGCAACATGTATTGGTGGTAACACGTACGGACAACAAGCCACACTTGCTGAAAGTAGACGACCTCAAAGCGGGTAACATCAACCGCATACCGCTTGACCTCACCGACGTATCGGGCGGAACGTTCCCCTACAACATGGGTGCGTTGGCCAATGGGCACATCTATATGGCCACACTTGCTGGCGGAAAGCCCTCGCCCTTGAAGATTTATTATTGGGAAACGCCCACATCGAAACCCGAAGTGATATTCAGTTCCACTGTGCAAGATATACCCGAATCGGGCAAACGCTATGGCGACAACATGTCGCTCAACATCGACAAGAACGGCGATGGGCACATCTTCTTTGGCGAAAACACGGCGCAGAACATTCTTCGCCTCACTGTTTCAAACCATAAGACTGTGTCAGAGCCAACCATTTTGTCTGCCGACCCGAAGATGAAGGTGGCAATGAACATCTATCGTTACGAAAATACGGGCGACTATCTGTATAGCGGTTTGGCCATGCCTATCACCCTTTCGGGCAACGCTGCCGAAAAGAAGTTCAGTCTTTCAGCCGAGCACCAACCCGCAGAGGCCGTTGCCGCCCGCGCATTCATGTTCAACAACAAGCGTTACCTCATCACCTGTTCCGCCGGTTTCGGCAGCGCAAGCAAGGCCACGCCCACGCTCTACGTCTTCGACGTCAGCAAAGGCAACAACTTGGCCGAGGCTCTCGAACGCTTTGATGCAGCTAGCGAACACGAGCCCGTTTACACATTCATCTTAGGTGGAGCCGGGAACGGTGCCCCCTCGCCTTGCACCAACTTCTATATCGAACGCGATGCACAAGGTAAAGATGCCAAACTTTATCTCTTCGCATCGCGAGGCGAATCGGGTTTCGTTATCGTTGAAGTGCCTATGGCGCAAGATAAGGATGATTAATCTGACGTTGGTGAGTTTGTGGACTTATGAGTTACAAGTTGATGGGAAAATGAAACAAAAAGTTGAAGTGACAAAGGTTTAGGTAGATGACTTGTTGCGGGATGGACGACAAAACACGTCAACCCCAACAACCCCTCAACTTATGAACTTATTAAATCCCAGGCTCATCAACTCCCCAATTCATCAACTCATCAACTTCCCAACTCAAAAAAGTCTTAGCTCCCAACGAGCCAAGCGAGTGATAACCTCTTAACTCATTTAACTTTTCAAAGCCGCGTGTGCGAAACTTTTAAAACATCATAATTATGAAAACGTGGAAGAAAGTAGCCCTAGCCCTATGCGTATTGTTGGTTGTGGCCTGTCATCGTGACGACAAAAACGACCAGCCCGACCTCTCCAACCAACCCATCCTGCCCAAGAAAGAATTGCGTGGCGTATGGATGGCCACCGTGTGGGGGCTAGATTGGCCACAGGGCGAGTATGATGGCGAAGCCCAAAAGGCCAGCTATATCGCCTATATGGACCTCTTTAAACAAAACAACATCAATGCCGTGTTCGTGCAGGTAAGGGGCATGGCCGACGCATTTTATAAGTCGGCCTACGAGCCGTGGTGCCAATATCTCACGGGCCAGGCAGACAAAGACCCGGGATACGACGTGCTGCGCTTCATGATAGACGAGGCCCACAAGCGCGGAATAGCCTTCCACGCATGGCTAAACCCCTATCGCGTAGCCACAAAAAAGGCAGATGCAGCGGCATTCCCTGCGCTAGACAGTCGCATACCCCAGGCCATGACGGTAGACTATAAAACCATTAGGATGTACAATCCTGCTTTGCCCGAGGTGCGCCAACGCATCTTCGACATTGTGAAAGAACTCATCACCAAATACGATGTGGATGGCGTGCATATCGACGACTACTTCTATCCCTCGCTCGCTTCTGGCGAAACCATCAAGGATGAGAAAGAATATGAGCAGTATGTAGCCAAAGATAAAGATGGAAAACCCACCATCACGGTAGAAGATTTCCGCCGTAACAACGTGGACTTAACCGTTAAGGGCATACACGATGTTATACAGGCTACGCGCCCCGAGGTGGCTTTCACCATCAGTCCGGCGGGAGACCCCGACTACAACTTCAACACCATGTATGCCGATGTGCTGAAATGGTCGCGCGAGGGTTGGTCTGAAGCCATCATCCCACAGCTCTATTTCCCCATGGGTAGTGCCGAGTCTGGTTTCAACCACCGCCTACATTGGTGGTCGCAATTTACATATAACAATGCGCTTTTTGTTGGATATGGCACTTATCGTTTTGGTTCAGACAAGGCAGCGGCCTATCAGAGTTCCGCCGAACTGGCTAACCAGTTCGCTTTTGCCCAAAAGTTCCACAAAGTAAAGGGCAGCGTGCTTTACAGTGCCAAAGACTTGCTGAACAATCCTGTTAACATTCTCTCGGTGATCAAAGACGTTTACAAGCATCCCGCCGTGCTACCCTATCTCGGTAAGAAAGCAGCCACACCGCCTTCTGCGCCCACCAACGTGCGCGCCAACGGCAAAACGCTGCAATGGAATGGGGCAGACGGCGCCTACTTCGCGGTATATCGCAGCAACGGAGCGGGCAAAGAGGCCACAACAATAGCCGTTACATACCAACAAGAGGTTACGCTAAACGAAACTGGAACATACTTTGTTACGGCCGTAAGCAAAAAGGACAATGCCGAAAGCCAACCTTCAACAACCGTTGACGTAAAGTAAAGGCCGCGGAATAGCGCACTGAACAGCCGCATCGCCTTTCCACCTTTGCCGCATGTGTACAAGCATAAGTGCCGTAAGGCGTTAAAACCTTCGGGTTTACGAACGGCATGCTTGCTCCTGCTTTCTGTGGGAGAATGTATCATTAATGGAGTGGGTCGACAACAAACTAAACACTGATAGTTGGTTGTCGGCCCACTATCATTTGCCAAACTCCTTGTTCCCACTAGCCAAACGCCTTGTTCTCATTTCCCAAACACCTTGTTTCCACTAGCCAAACACCTTGTTTTCACTTGCCCAGGCATTGCATCTAGCCCTTTGTCACGATGTGTTCTGTAGGTGAAAACAAGTTTTTTTGCTGGTTATCCCGTGGGTTTAAGCCTGCAACAGCACCTTTACAACTCGTTAACTTGTTAATTCGTCAACTATATAATCCCCATTATCCTAAGGATGGTGGGTGTGAGCAGGGCGGTGAAGATGCCGTTGAGGGTAATTCCCAGTGATGCGAAGGCACCATACTTGTTGCTGATGCCCATAGCCGTGGATGCCCCTACGGCATGCGAAGCCGTTCCCATGGACAGCCCCTTGGCAATGGGACTGCTGACGTGGCCTAAGGCCAAAGCCTTAAAGCCCAGTATGGCGCCCAAGATGCCTGTTATTACCACTACGGCCGCCGTGAGCGAGGGGATGCCGCCAAGGGCTTGGGTTACTTCCATGGCGATGGGCGTTGTTACCGATTTGCTGGCCATGGAGATGATAACCACATTAGACGCGCCGAAAAGCTGTGCCACGACAACTACGCTGACAATGCCCACCAGACAACCCACCAACTGCGACAGAACGATGGGGAACCATAACTTTTTAATGGCCTCGAACTGTAAATAGAGTGGCACGCCCAAGGCCACGACGGCTGGTTTGAGCCAAAAGTCGATGAGCTGACCGCTCTGTTCGAATGTTTCGAACGATACGCCCGTTAGTTTCAGGTAGGTTATGAGCAGCACAATGGCTATGAGTATGGGGTTGAGCAGTACCCAACCCGTGCGGTATTGCAGTCGGCGGAAATAGTAGAATACGGCAAAGGTGAGTGCCAAGATGATGTATTGGTTGGAGAAAAGCTGTTGCATTTGCGTGTGGGGTATGTGATGTTTGGCCTGTTGGCCCGCTATAAGTGATTGATGAGACTGTGGGGTTATACTTCGTCGTCGTTGGTGGGCGCAACGGCTTGTGTGTGGTCTTGTTGTTTTCTCTTATGCCTGCGCATGTGCATGGCCAGCAGTTTCCGCTCGGCCTTCACAACGAACTGGTGCATGTGTCCCGTTACTACCAATACGAGTATGGTGCTTAGCAAGGTGGCCATAGCAATGGGCAGCAGCTCTTTTTGGATAACATCGAGGTAGAGCATGATGGCCACGCCAGGAGGCACGAAGAAGAAACCGAGGTTTGCAAGCAAAAACTGGGAGAGTTTCTCTACCCATTCTAGCTTTACTATCTTGGTTTTGAGAAAGAAAGTGAGGAGCAACATGCCGATGATGCTCGAAGGTAGCTTGATGCCCGTTGCCCATACGATGACCTCGCCAAGGGCAAGGCATCCGAAAATAACGAAAAATTGTTTAGCCATTATAGCCGATGAACGAATGCTTGTTTATATAATGCAATGGCCTGCAAAGGCAAGCCTTATCCTTAATAACGATGCAAAGGTAAGGCTTTTTTTTGAAATGGAGGTTATAAAGGTGAAAAGGGTTATAAAGGTGAAAAGGTGAAAGGGTGAAAAGGTGAAAAAGGTGAAAAGATGGCTAACCCTTTTAAAGGTGAAAAGGTGAAAAGGTGAAAAGGTGAAAGGGTGAAAAGTTGAAAAGGTGAAAAGATGGCTAACGCCTTTAAGAGTGAAAAGGTGAAAAGGTGAAAAGATGGCCGCGTGGGCTAGTTGAGGCAAGGATAACTAGAAAGACTGGGATAACTAGAAAGA
>NZ_KV815108.1:0-21530 GCF_001814145.1 Prevotella sp. HMSC073D09
AATTTGTAGAGATTTTAAAAGTCTAGATGACTTCTATTTTTGTAGGGTAAAAATGATTGAGACAGAAGCAAATGAAGATATTCGCCATTGGAATGAACTACGCCCAACACAATAAAGAGCTGGACGGAACGTTATATAAACCGGAGACGCCCGTGGTGTTCACCAAGGCCGACTCGGCACTGTTAAAAGACCGCAAGCCGTTTTTCGTACCCGACTTTATGGGGCGCATCGACTACGAAACGGAGTTGGTGGTGCGCATTTCGCGACTGGGCAAGGGCATCTCGCAACGCTTTGCACACCGATATTACGATGCTGTGACGGTGGGCATCGACTTCACTGCGCGCGACTTGCAACAAAAGCTACGCGCACAGGGGTTGCCTTGGGAACTTTGCAAAGGGTTCGACGGCTCTGCCGCCTTGGGCGAATGGATTCCCATTGAACGATTTAGAAGTGTGGATGCACTGCATTTTCATCTTGACCAAAACGGGAAGACGGTGCAAGAGGGCTGCACGAGCGACCTTCTCTTTAAGGTTGACGAACTTATCGCCTACATCAGTAGTTTCTTTACGCTGAAAACGGGCGACCTAATCTATACGGGTACGCCCGCCGGTGTTGGGCCTGTGGCCATAGGCGACTGCCTGGAAGGCTACCTAGAAGACAGAAAGGTGTTGGAAGTGAGGTGCAAATAGAGGAGAAGTTAAGGAGTTATGGAGTTAAGGAGTTAAGGAGTTAAGGAGTTGAGGAGTTGAGGAGTTGAGGAGTTGAGGAGTTAAGGAGTTGAGGAGTTAAGCCAAATGAATAGGTGGCGTAGCCATCTTTTCACCTTTTCACCCTTTCACCTTTAAAAGGCGCAGCCATCTTTTCACCTTTTCAATTTTTCACCCTTTCACCTTTACGGGGTCGGGGGTGAGGCCAAATTTGTAAGTACTTTATGTCGAAACATATACGTTCAGCCATATCATTGCTTTTCCTCATGGCATCTTTTGCCATGCAGGCGCAGCGTTTTTTCAACCTCACTTACGACCAAGTGCGGGTAGACAGCATATTGCCTCACTTCGGTCATGCCATTCCACTAACCGGAAACTACCAAGACTCAATCTATACGGCAAGCATTGTGTACCCCGAATTTGCAGAGATGACACGGGCAGACATCGCCAACTATAACGCTAATTGGGGCAAACAGTTGCCAGAGATGCCGCAACTGGAACAACGAATTGTGCTAGACCGCAAGCGCGCCATGCTGAACATAGGCTTTTGTCCATTGGTTTTCCGCGACAACCGCTACCAAATGTTGGTGGGATTTATGCTCAAAGTGGAGGCTAAACCCCTGAAAGGTACGCAAAGAAAGACGTTGGCCGTAACACGCGCCACGCCAAAGGCCGCACGATATGCCAACAACTCGGTGCTGGCCACTGGGCGTTGGGCCAAGATACGCGTACCAGCAAGCGGCGTATATCAGATAACCGAGAGCCTGATTAAGCAAGCGGGATTTAACGATATGAATAAGGTAAAGGTGTATGGCTATGGTGGAAACCTGCAAAACGGACGCTTGGAAGGCGCCGAATTGCAAGCCAAAGACGACCTTAAAGAAGTGGCAACCTGCTTTGTGGACGGAAAAAGACTGTTTTATGCCAAAGGTCCTGTAAACTGGGAGAATGCCTCTGCCGCAATACGCACACGCAATCCATACTCAGATTACGGTTATTATTTCCTCACACAAAGCGATGGCGAGCCACTTCGAGTGGACGAAAGCGCATTTTTAAACTCCTTCTATCCGTCGGCCGACGATTATCACAGCTTGCACGAGGTAGATAATTTCTCATGGTATCCAGGCGGAAGAAACCTCTTTGAGAACACGCCCATAAATCGTGGAACGAAGAAAAGTTACGCCATTGATGCCCCCGTTGCCGACACGGGGGGAAGTATTACGGTGACGCTTTCGGCAGGAACAGCCACGCGAGCCAACATCAGCATTAACGGCAAACGGCTAGGCGAGATAAATGTTTCCATTCCTAGCAAATACGACAAGGGCAACAGGGCCGACTTTTTTGCCAACATTGAGCAGTTTGCAGCCAAGAACGAAGTGACAATCGAAGTAACCCAAGGCGGTCCGGCACGGCTCGACTTTATCTCTATTGCCACAAGCAAGCCCCGAAACGCGCCCGATTTGCACGCTGCCACGTTCCCCACGCCCCAATATGTGCACAACATCACCCCTCAAAACCTACACGCACATGGGGCAGCAGACATGGTGATGGTGATACCCACATCGCAAAAGCTGCGACAAGAGGCCGAAAGACTAAAAGCTTTTCACGAAAAACACGATGGCATGCGCGTGCGCATCGTGCCTGCCGACGAATTATATAACGAGTTCGCCAGTGGTACGCCCGACGCCAACGCCTATCGCCGATACCTCAAAATGCTATACGACAGGGCTGAGAGCGAGGCCGACCAACCCAAGTACCTGTTGCTTTTTGGCGACTGCGCGTGGGACAACCGCATGAAAACAGGCGATTGGCGCACAACGTCTGTCGACGATTACCTACTTTGCTTTGAAAGCGAGAACTCGTTTAATGAAATAACTTGCTATGTAGATGATGGTTTCTTCACCCTGCTCGACGACGGCGAAGGAACAGATCTAGAAAGGAGCGACTTGCAAGATGTGGCCGTCGGTCGTTTCCCCGTGGTGCATCCCAACGATGCGCGAACGATGGTTGACAAGACCATTGCATACGCACAAAATGCCAACGCAGGCGCATGGCAAAACACCATCATGTTTATGGGCGACGATGGTAACGACAACCTACACATGAGCGATGCCAACAAGATGGCCGACAGCTTAGCAACAGAACATCCACAATACCTTATTAAAAAGGTGATGTGGGATATGTTTAAGCGCGAATCCAGCGCAACGGGCTACGCTTACCCCGAAGTAACGAGCATCATTAAACAGCAACAGGCCGCAGGTGCGTTGGTTATGAACTACGTGGGGCATGGCCGTACCGACCAGATTTCGCACGAATCGGTGTTGCGCCTCAACGATTTCAAGGCTTTCTCCAATACCAACCTTCCCCTTTGGATAACCGCCTCGTGCGACATCATGCCCTTCGACGGAGCCGTCCCCACCATTGGCGAGGCGGCCGTGCTGAACAAGAACGGAGGTGCAGTGGCTTTCTTCGGCACAACGCGAACGGTATATGCCTATTACAACCAACGTATCAACATGGCCTACCTGCATTTTCTGTTTAGCGAGAATGGGGGTAAGCCCATGACCTTTGGCGAGGCACAACGCTTAGCCAAGAATTATATGATTACCGACGGACAAGACAGAACCACCAACAAACTGCAATATTCGTTGTTGGGCGACCCCGCATTGGCCATCAACAGACCCACGGCACGCGTTGTGGTAGACAGCATCAACGGTACGCCCGTACAAGCGGCAATTCTGCCCAAACTAGCGGCAGGAAAGGTAAACAGCATCGTGGGGCACGTTGAAGGACACGCCGACTTTGCAGGAGTGGTGACGGCCACCGTGCGCGACCGCAAGCAACGCCTTGTGGGTAGGCTGAACAACCAGTCGCCAACAGAGGGTGCAGACGAGCCTTTTAAATATACCGACCGCGTTAACACCATCTTTAATGGTGCCGACAGTGTGCGCAAGGGCCAGTTCAAACTAAACTTCGCCGTGCCGCGCGACGTGGATAACGACAACGGAACGGGTCTTGTTACCCTGTACGCCGTGAACAACGAACGCACCATAAGAGCCAACGGACATAGCGAACGCTTTACCATCGGCAGCGGAACGCTTGGTGCCAACGATTCTATCGGCCCCTCCATATACTGTTACCTCAACTCCACCTCGTTTACAAACGGGGGTAACGTAACGCCACAACCGCTCTTCGTGGCCAAAATTTCGGATAAAGACGGTCTGAACGCAACGGGTAGCGGCATCGGACACGACATGCAATTGGTTATCGACGGCAGCATGCACAAAACCTATAACCTGAACGACCACTTTACGTTCGACTTCGGGTCGTACACCGCAGGCACGGTGATGTTCAACATTCCCACACTTTCGCCTGGCAAGCATAAACTGCAATTCAGAGCTAGCGACATACAAAACAATACGTCGCAAGTGACGCTCGACTTCCATGTAGTGGGCGGACTGATGGCCGACAACATCTGGATAGACGCCACCGAAAACCCTGCACGCACCACAACCACCTTCATCGTAAGCCACGATATGGGCAACACGCCCGTAGATATAACCATCGAAGTGTTCGACATGACAGGAAAACTGTTGTGGACTGGCGAAGAACGAGGCACACAAACCGTAGGCAACCACACCCGAACATGGGACTTGGTGTGCACAGACGGGCATGTGCTGTCGACGGGCGTTTACCTTTATCGTGCCAAAGTAGCTGCACAAGGCACCGCCAAAACCTCGAAAGCGCGCAAGCTTATCGTGCAAGGCAAACGATAAAGAGTGGGTAATGCCAAAACCATGATGCGTAAACGTGCCAGATTTTTAAATGTGTTTGCCCCTTCACAACAATAAAACGCGCAACCCTGCGTTTATAAAGCGAACGAGTAAAGCACGCTTTGTTAAGCGCAATGCGTAGTGCCAAGCTTGCCAAAGCAATCATGGCCACTCGTAAACTCGTGAACTTGTCGACTAAATAAAGAATAAATAAATGACAAACAGCAAACGTATAGCCCTTGCCTTCACGCTCGCCATAGCGGCGACCACTGCTTGGGCCGACGACAAAAAGGAAATATTCAACCCCGTAAGAACCTCGGTAACATCGCAAGGCATTGCCCCTGATGCACGCGCAGCAGGTTTGGGCGATGTGGGAGCGGCTACCGAAGCCGACGTCTACTCGCAGTTTTGGAACCCAGCCAAATATCCTTTCGCCATATCTAGGGCCGGCGTAGGGCTTAGTTACACGCCTTGGTTGCGCCAATTGGTTAACGATATTGGTCTGGCTCACATGTCGGGCTACTATCGCATAGGCGACTATGCCGCCATATCGGCAAGCATCCGCTACTTCTCGTTGGGCGAAGTTACCACCAACGACAATAGCGGAGGCTCGAGTTCGGCACCTGCACTCACCATTCGCCCTTATGAAATGTCGGCCGATGTAGCTTATTCGCTGATGCTAAGCGAAAAATTCTCCATTGCAGCAGCCGTCCGTTGGATATACTCCGACTTAACTTACAGCTACACCGACAACACAACCCCAGGCTCGGCATTCGCTGCCGACCTCGCCTTGTATTACCAAAACTACTTGAACATAGGACAACGCGAATGCCAATTGGGTATCGGTATGAACGTTTCTAACATCGGTAGTAAAATAACGATGGGCGAAGACGCCAACAGCGAGTTTATCCCCACTAACCTGAGATTGGGCGCATCGTTGATGATTCCCGTAGACGAATACAACCGCTTTACCCTAGCAGCCGATGCCAATAAGCTGTTGGTGCCCACTTATCCGCATCAAAACGAGGGCGAAACGACCGAAGATTACCAACGCCGAGTGCAGAAAGACTATTACGATGTGTCGTCTATCGGTGGCATTTTCAAAAGTTTCGGCGATGCACCGGGCGGATTTAAAGAAGAGTTAGACGAGATTAGCCTAAGCGTTGGAGCCGAATATGTGTACCACGACCAGTTTAGCGTGCGTGCCGGATACCACCACGAAAGCGCTAATAAGGGCAACAGAAAGTACTTTACCGTGGGTGCAGGGTTCAAAATGAGTGCCTTTACGCTCGATGCAGGCTATGTTATCGCCACAGCCAAGAGCAATCCGCTGGACCAAACAATGCGTTTCTCGCTAACGTTCGACATGGACGGACTGAAAGATTTGTTTAAGCGTAGGTGAGTTTGATGAGTTGTTGAGTTGATGGGTTTCGGAGTTGTTGAGTCTTTTGGTTTCGGAGTTATTAAGTTGATGAGTTTCGGAGTTCGCGAGTTAATGGGCTTAAAAACTCACCCATTCAAAAACTTATGAATGAAAACTCTCAATAACTCACCAACTCAACAACTCACAAACTAAAAACTAGCTCACAAACTCATCAACTAAAAAACTCACAAACTTACCAACTCACAAACTCAAAATATGAATTACAGGATAGGTTTCGGCTATGACGTACACCGCTTGGTGGAAGGTAGAGAACTATGGTTGGGCGGCATACGCATCGACCACACCGTGGGATTGCTCGGCCATAGCGATGCCGACGTGCTGATACATGCCATCTGCGACGCCCTTTTGGGTGCGGCAAACATGCGCGACATCGGCTTTCACTTCCCCGACACGGCCAACGAAACGCTGAATATGGACAGCAAAGTGATACTCGAAAAAACCGTGGAACTTATTGCCACGAAGGGTTATCGCGTGGGAAACGTAGACGCTACGGTATGTGCCGAGCAGCCAAAACTCAATCCCCACATACCCGCCATGCAGCAATGTATGGCCAAACTGATGGGCGTAGACCCCGATGCGGTGTCTATCAAGGCCACCACTTCCGAACGAATGGGCTTTGTTGGGCGACAAGAAGGCATGGCCGCATACGCCACGGCATTAATAGAAAAGGTGTAAAGGGAAAAGGATTAGGGCTTAATTAAGTGCCACTCGTTGATTGTCCACTAGTGTTTGCTGTGGTTTGGGGTGCAGTTCTGCTCCAAGCCTCATCGTATTATGGTTAGAAGGGATTGATTTTATAGTCAAACAGAATTGCTTTTGGCAAAATGTTGTTAGAAGAATGCAAGACGTTGCGTAGCATGGCATCAATAAACCCTTGCGCAGAGGATAAGGAGGATTCTTGCTTGTTTACGATGCGCCTATGACTTTGCAAATCCAATTCCGTTTGACTATATAAGTCTGTGAGTGGTTTTGGCCTGCACTTCGCATGCGAGCGTAGTGCTTATCTTGTGTTGGCATTACAAAGGTAACAAACTCCTCTCAATTGATAGAAATGTTAGAAGGCCGGGCTACTTCTTTTTGAGCAATTCTTTTAACCAACCCTTTTAGGTGAATTAATGGCATACCCCCCCCTCTTGTGCAGTATGGCGTAAACTAACGATTTGTCATTAATGCTAATGAAAAAACAGCTGCCCGTGTTGTACAAATACCTATTGTTAGGTATTGTATGTAAATATGCATTTTTATAATTTTGTAGCGATTTTTTTAATGTATAACGACGTTAAGTATAATGGGCACCTCCACGTTGAAGATGATGATACGCATTCAGGCGCGTGTGCATGATAAAAGTAAGAGGTAAAAGATGTTCCTTCTTTATAAAAAGGCAAAGGCGGCACGGTCAGTACGTATGCTGTGCTGTACTGTACGCTTGTTGTGTGTGACATGCTTGCTCGCGTTAAGTGCCACTTTAACCGCGCAAAATGTGGTGGTTTATGGTACGATAACCGACGGCCGAAGTAACGAGCCCCTTATGGGCGCATACATAGAGGCACTGGGTACAAAGGCTAATGCCGTGAGCAGCGCGAGTGGCAGTTATCAAATCGTTGTTGAGAACAATGCCAATATCCGTTTACGAACCACGTATGTGGGATATGGAGAACTGATGAAACAAGTGAAAACCTTTGGGAAAGACAGCATCAGGCTCGACTTGGTGTTGATGCCAGACGAACACACGCTACACGATGTGACTGTTACGGCACGTAGCGAAGCCCGAAAGATACGCGAGGGCGCTATGCCTGTGTCGGTTATTTCGCAACGCCAGCTACAAGGAACGGCAACCAACATCAACGATGTGTTGGCGCGTACCGTGGGCGTAACCGTACGCAACACGGGTGGAATGGGTAGCGCATCGCGCATATCGGTAAGAGGATTGGAAGGTAAGCGCATGGGACTTTTCGTAGACGAAACGCCTTTGGCACAGATAGGAAACTTCGTTGCCCTGAACGATATTCCCACAAACATGATCGAACGCATTGAGGTTTATAAGGGCATCGTGCCCTATAAGTTTGGCGGTTCGGCCTTGGGCGGTGCTGTTAACGTGGTTACTAAGGAATATCCGCCTGTGTATCTTGATGTGGCATACGAGATTAGCTCATTCAACACGCACCAACTTTCTACCGTCCTAAAACGCACCAATGCCCGAATGGGGTTGCAATTTGGTGTGGGTGGCGTGCTCACACATTCGGATAACGACTATACCATGCGTTTGGAGAACCTCGGCGGACGTGTGGTAAAACGCGACCACGACAAGTTTGATAAGGCCATGGGGGGCTTTTCGTTTAAAGCAACTAAGTGGTGGTTCGATGAAATGAAGGCCGAAATGATTTTTACACGCACCAAGCAGCAGATACAAGGCATAGACCTGCCGGTGAAAGAGGCCTATAACGAGTCGAAAAGCTTGGTGAGCGCTTTGAAGTTGAAACGCGAAAACTTCTTCGTTGATGGCTTAGACTTCGACCTCGACGCTGGATATGTGTGGGGATGGTATGGTATGCACGATGTGGCCAAACACCGATACGATTGGGACGGCAACCAATTGCCCCCCGTTTCGGGCTTTGGAGGGGAGCAGGGAAACCATCCCACCGATGGGAAAAATCGTTCGCAAGACTTTATTGCCAAATTAAACATGGGCTATACGCTTAACGAGCACCATGCGCTGAACCTCAACGTGTACGAAAACTATACGCGGCTGAACCCCAAAGACACGCTAATGGACCGTGCCTTGAACTATCATGCCAACTTTCCCAGTAACATGAATAACCTCACTGTCGGCTTTTCGCACGACCTGACGCTCTTCGGCGGCCGCTTCCAAAATGCTCTCACCCTTAAAGCTTTCTTCTATTCGTCGCATTCTAGGGCCATAGAGGTGTATGGCGTAAGTGATCCCGAACCCGTTTCGGTAGCCAAAAGCTACATGGGATTTAGTGATGCCATGCGCTTTAAGTTTACGCCCTACCTGATGCTTAAGGCTTCGTTCAATTCGGAAGTACGCATCCCCACTAGCGAAGAGCTGATTGGCAACGGCTATTCGATATTGCCGTCGCCTACACTTAAGCCCGAACGCACTACGGGAACGAATTTGGGGCTGCTTTATAGGCGGCAAAGCGATGATGGGCAAGTGATGGAATGCGAAGTGAATGGGTTTTACAATGTGTTGCACGATATGGTGCGCTTTACACCCGACATCATTCCCACAATGGCACGCTACCGAAACTTCGGCAATGTGCGAACGATGGGCGTGGAGATAGACTGTAAAGCCGATGTGCTGCCCTGGGCTTACCTTTATGCCAATGGAACGTGGCAAGACCTTCGCGACACGCGCCGTATGATGCCTGGTACGCAGGTGGAAAATCCCACATATAACAAACGCATACCCAATGTGCCGTATCTGATGGGCAACTTTGGAGCGGAGTTGCACAAAGAAAACCTCTTTGGCGGGAAGGGACAAAACACGCGATTGCTCTTCGACGCATCTTATGTGCATCAGTATTTCTACGATTTTGAGATGAGCATATACCAAGACCGCAAAATTCCTACATCGTTCACTATGGATGCAGGCTTGGAACACAGCTTCGGTAACGGCAGATGGACTTTGACTTTCAAGTTAAAGAACATCACGGATAGGTGGGTGGTGAGCGAACTTAACCGCCCGCTGCCTGGTAGAACGTTGGCTTTCAAAGTGAGGTATGTATTGAAATAACTTGCTAGAAACGTGATTAACGTATTGAAAATAAGGTTATAACCATTAAAAGCATTAGATTATGAAAGTGAAACATTTATGTATGGCCGTCATCGCTATGGCCGCAATGACCGCTTGCGGCGACGACAACAAAGAACAACCAACGCCGCAACCAGGCGAAGGAGGAAAGTTTGAAGGTGTGCTCTTTGCTACGTCGGTAACAAACGCCGATGGCAATTCCGGGGCAGCATACTTGCAAGGTATTCCAAAACTTACTGGCAACCCCGTTGACAACTCGAAAGGCCTCCCAACTGGCTTTGGAATAACACCCATCGTTGCACCCAGTGGAAACGTTTACTCGCTGCCCGACTATATGGGGAACAGCCGTTCGGCAATAGTTCGCTATGTGCCCAATGCAAACGGCGAACTAGTGGAGAAAGGGAAACTGGAACTCACTGCTGGTGCACAAGCTTGTAACGTGGTGGAGCTTAATGCAGAGAAAGCTTATGTTACCAGCCAAGCTACGGGAAAGATTATTGTGTTCAACCCCACGACGATGAAACAAATGAAGGAAATAGACCTTAACGCGTATGCGCAGCAGGGGATGAATGTAGCTCCCTCGGCCATGATTATACGCGATGCCGACTTGTTCGTTGGTCTATCACAACGAAATGCTAACTGGATGCCCACGAAGACTAGTGTGGAACTAGTTGTTGTAGACACCAAAACCGATGCGGTGAAGAAGCATATCGTGAATGAAACATTGGGGCTAAGCACGGCAACAAGGCCCATCGACCCGAAGTCTATCTTCATGGATGAGAAAAAGGACATCTATGTCAACTGCATTGGAAGTTTTGGAACGAAGGCTGAGTTCCCCGGAGGTATCATTAGAATAAAGAATGGTTCGACGGAAATAGACCCCGACTACTCGTTTAAGCTCAACGAAGTGAAGGTTGCAGGACTGACAGGCGATTATGGGACATTCTTGGGAACAGTTTGTTACATGGCTAAGGGTAAGCTTTACGGCTATATTAATGCACCGCAGCTAGACCCTGGCGCGAAAAATATGTATCTAACAATTGCTTATTGCCCCGTGGAAGTAGACCTCTATAACAAGACGGTAACAAAAATTGAGAGTGTGGGATACTCTAATCCCCACGCTTGCGCTGTGGCCAAGTATGGCGATAAGGTGGTATTTGGAGTGACGAACAAAACTCAAAGCGGGTTCTTTAGTTACGACCCTGCAACCAAGAAGGCGGAAGGGCCGATACTTAAAGTTACGGGCAACCCCATTTTCTTTTATAGTTATGGCGCTAAGTAAGCGCACATGCCGTGGAATAGGTTAGGAATTCTGCACAATAAAGTAAGAACCTAACATGATTAAGCGGAACTGCTGGGCGATTGAGAAGTTGATGGCGCAGTGGTTTCGCTTATCTTTTTTAGTGTATTTTTCTCTACTACTAAGTAGCTTTCCTCGCGCGTGTATTATATTAAGGTGTGGATAGCCTTATCTGTGGATGGAAATGATAGGAAAACATATTGGTTAACCCCAACAGGTAAAGCATGTAACGAAAGCCCAAAGACACAAAGGGCAGGCAAAAACAAGGCATCGATGCGTTTCTTTTGCCTGCCCCTTACGTTTGTTTTTGCCTGCCCCTTACGTTTGTTTTTGCCTTACCACTTATCCGTTCTGAATGGGATGAGGGGTAGTGCGGCTTGGTTTTTGACGTTGCCTAGCAAGAAATTGCGGTAGCAATAGCGTACGGCCACAGGCTTGGGAACGGCCTTTGAGGTGAGGCGGAACTTGTTGTGGCGAACGTAGGTGGCGTGGGCTGGATGGAAAATGCGGTCGGAACCAGCCACTTCAAAGCCTTCGTAGGTGGATTGGGGTATAATGCCTGTGTAGGTGTCTTTGAGATGAACCACGCAAGTGTCGCCCATTATCTCCAGCTTTTCGAATGCAGGCTGCTTGTACATCACCTTTTCGTAGCCATAGTAACGTGCTAGGGCGGTTAGCGCAAGCCGTTCGCCGATGGGGCGTTTTTGCGTGGGATGTATCTGCCGCACCTCGTAAGGGTACACCAAGTCGTTGGTGCTTATCATGGCGCAATGGGGAATTTCGAGACTGGCTTTGTATTGCTGTTCGCGTATAAATGCCGCGCTAGTTCCCATTTCGCCCTCATAACGGTGGGGCGCAATCTCCACGATAAGCATCAGCATGTTGTCCGAAAAGTGCTTGCGCCATTGCTGTGCAAGTAGTTTTAGGCGTTCGCCATAGGTGTTGGGGTTGTGGTCTACGTTGGCACAACCTTGATAATACAGCACGCCACGCACGCCATAGTTGATGATGGGGTGGAAAGTGCCGTTGCCCCAGAGCAATGGGCGTAGCCATTCTCGTGGATATTTGCGCGCAAGCTGTACCGAGTCGGTGGGCTCGTCGGTGTATTTGCGCAGGTTTTCGGCGTTTAGCCAACTCTCAACCATCGTTCCGCCCTTGTTGGCTAGCACCAATCCTACGGGTATTTGCAGGGCTTGTGCCAATCGTTGGGCGAAAAAGAAGCCCACGGCCGAGCAGTCGCTCACCGTTTTGGGGCTCATATCCACCCATTGGCAGGGCGTATCTTCGAGCGGAACGCTACTCATTCGCGGTGGAATGCTGACGTAACGCACGCCGCGCATGTTGGCCGATGCCCATACAGCATCTTGATAACCCTCAACGGGACATTCGTTAAAGCCGCGAACGGGCATCTCCATATTGCTCTGTCCGGCGCAAACCCACACCTCGCCAGCTAGCATGTTGTTGATGGTTGTTGGCTGTCCGTCGCTGAATGTGATGCTTAAAGGATGGAAACTAGCTTTGGGTGTGCGTAGCACAACGCGCCATCGTCCTTGCGAGTCGCTTTTCACCGTCACCCTTTTTTCTTGCCATGTGGGTGCGATGGTTACGTTGGTGTTGGGCGTAGTCCATCCCCAGAAACATACATCTGCCTGTTGTTGCACCACCATCCCATCCGAAAGGATGTGCGGGAGCCTGATTTTTGCCTGCAAAGGCATGGTTGCCAGGCACGCAACCATAGCCCCAAGTAGGCGTAAACGTAGTGAAAATACAATTTTTTTCATCGTGTTATCGTATTAGGATTAGACATAGCCGACTTCCACCACGCATCGGTGGCATGCACAACGCCACCGCCGGGGTACCACGGCATAAAGAAACTCCATTTGGCATCGGCATTCCATTGCGCCGATATGTCGACAACGGTGCCACATTCGGTAAGGGCAATCATCTTTGTGGGGTAGCGATAGGCCAGTTCGTTAAAGCGTTGGGCGGCGGTTTGGGCAGTTACGGGTGTGCCGTTTTGTCCGTACATGTCGGTGCCGATGATGTCAACATACTCGTCGCCAGGGTACCAATCGGGGTCGTTCTTTTCGGAAGTCCACACCCAGATGAGGTTGTTTACGCCGCGTTGCTTGAAGAAATCGAACATGATGTGCCACAGTTTGCGATAGTTTTCGGCCGTACCGTTGCCCCACCAGAACCATTTTCCAGCTGCCTCGTGTAGCGGTCGCCACAGCACAGGGATGCCTGCGCGCTGCAATTGTTGCAGGTAAGGCACTATCTTTTCCAGGTCGGACTTCATAAACCGATTAGCCCACGTGCCTTCGGTAACGGCATCGTTGAGGGTAAACTCGTTCTTAGCGGCGTAGAAATCGTACTTCACCGTGCCTGCGGCCTCAACGGTAACGCCCGTAACGGTGTAGTCGTGTCCGCCAATTATCAGTCCGTTGGCGCGCATTTCGGTAAGCGTGGTTTGGTCGAGCGTCATCGAGTAGCTGTCGCCACTGATGTTGAAGTAGTCCCAATTCTTTCCGTTCTCGTCTACAAAGCCAGCCCATTTGCTGTTCTTAATCGAGCCTTGGGCGTTGGCTTTCGCGTTGGCGATTTTCACAACAAGCTTACTTCCAACCGAGGCTTTGGCCAAAATGTCTTTCGTTGCTTGCGTTGTGAGTTGTATGTGGCCGCTCCAGTCGGACGGCATATCCTTATTTGGACCGCCATAAAGCACAACGGGGACCGTGGAGGCGTAAGGATTGGACGTGGGTACATTCCAATGCCAGCCTATTGTGACCATTCCGCCAGCATCGTGCCAGGTCTTTACCGGCGCAATGTTGGCATAATCAATCCATCCGCCGGGGGTGGTAGACTGCAAATGGATGTAGTCGTAGCCGTTGATGACCGGATATTTGCCCGTTAGTGCGTGCACTTGGTTGGATATTTTGGTGTTCCAAGCCACGTCGGCCATTGCTCCCGAAAAAGTTTTCTGCCCATAATTGGCCGCCAACTTTTGGTACAACGCCTTTGTTTCGGCCGTTGCATTGGCGTTGGCAAGCGTAGTGGCGATGTGTTGCGACTGCGCTTTGAGGGTGGCTTTTACCTCTGGGGCGGGCGTTTTGTTAGGACCGCATACCACGCCTTCGGGGATAACCAGCTCGTAACTCTCGCCTCGGGCGATGTTGGCCATCAGCAAAAGTTTGTTAGACGAGCCGATAACGTTGGCACTAACCACGGGTTGGCCGTTGAGTGTGATGCGTTGGTATTGCGATGATGCAAAGAAAACGTTTTTATCGTAGGTAACGATGATGGAGTCGAGACCTGCTTTGATGTTCTCTTGCGGACTAACACCAACGAACGCAGGCGCATCAACGGCTTGTATGTTGTGTTCAACAGCATCGTTGCAGGCTGCTGCCGACAGCGACAGAGCCGCGAAAATGGCTAGATATATCTTATTTCGTTTCATTGTAATCTATTTTAATTATTTGGCAGGCACAAGCCTAACGTTGTCTATATGCAGTTCGGGCTCGCAGTCGGTTCCCTCTACGCCACCGCTCCAAAGGAAGAAGGTGAAACCTGTGAGCCGGTCTTTGGTAAGGGCCGAAGTTGCCGTTTGTCCGTCGCCCGTTTTGTTGAATGTAGAGAGGGGCATGCTTACAGTCACCCATTTGTCGCCCGTGTTATAACTTCCATTTGCTTGCCAAGGAATCCACAAGCCGCGCGGCAAGTCTTTATTGCCATAATATTGGCTGTTGGCGTTGGTGTATGTAACATCGGCATTGCCTGTAAACATCACTTGTAGGGCCGATGCACGCCACGCTTTGTTAGCAGGTACGCGGCATTCGAACTTTAAAACGAGGTCGGAAATGCTGCAAGTGTCGAGCATGGCCGCAATGGCAGGGATGCTAGAAATCTCTGGGAAGTTGTTGTTTGGTTCGGGCCAATAGTTCATGGCGAAGTTATCTTCGGCCCAAGTTGCGCCAACTTTGCCCAACATCTTTACGCCGCCGAAGTAGAGATAGCTGCCGTCGATGCCGCCCGTACGTACGTTTCCGGCGCGCCAACCATGCCCTTTGGCCATTCCGCCGTGCGAACCGTCGAAGTCGAAGATGATGTTGCGCGTATCTTTATATACGAAGTCGGACTCGCCTTTGCCGTAAACCGACCGTACAATCACGCGACCCGCGGCGGCACCTGTGGGCATGGTGAAGGTGATGCTGTTCTTCGTGATGCTCTTGATGTCGGTAACGGCCAATGCACCATCGTTAAAAAGAACTTGCAAAGGCTTGTAGGGGTCTTGTATAAAGTAGTCGCCCGTGATGGTCACTTCTTCTCCTGCGGGTGCATATTCGCAGTTCATGGCCTTTACCGAGGGCGGCGGAACAATTACGTGGAAGGCATGTGTGGTGGTATCTCCATCGCCATTCACCATATATATCTTATCGGTAACGGCCGAAGGTATTTCTCCGGGGATGTCTACAAGCAGCGTGTTGTCGGTGATAAAGCTCGAATTGAGCACCGCCTCCTTGTCGTTGAAGAACATTCGGCGCACACTTCGCAGGTTGCTACCCACCAAGCAGATGGTGCGTTGCATGTAACTTTGGGTGATTATCGAGTCGGCACTCTCGGGCAAGCGTATGTATTGCATTTGTGGAGAACCGCCCGTGGGTTCGTATTTGTCGGGTTGGTCGCTGCATGCGGTAAGGGCTAAGGTTGCCAAGGCAAGCCATGCAGCAAGCGAACGCAACGTTATGATGGAACGTTTCATTGTATGATGTATTTTTAAGTGGGTTAATAAGAATAGGTTGAACGCACGTCTACGTGTACGGCCTCGTTCAGAAGATTGCCGTTAAACACCACATCCTGACTTGGGAAGGGTAGCGTAAAGCTCTGAGGAGTTACGTTAGGGGCCTGTGCATCGGGATTGTATCGCATGTCGGTGGTGTTTACGTTCCATGCGCCACTCTTGTAATAGTTCTCGTATAGGGTGTTAAGACCGAAGAACGCGCCGCGCTTTTGGGCTTTAAGTTCGGCTATGCAGCCTGCCGTGTCGTAGTAGCTGCGGCGCACAAAGTCGTACCAGCGGTCGCCCTCCATCGCCAATTCCAGTCGGCGTTCTTTCCAAACGTCTTGCCAAGAGATGCTTGTGGGGCGCGATGCCGACTTCACCGCCCTGCTGCGAACCTTATAAAAGGCGTCGATGGCCGAGGCATCAGTGGTGGATGTGCCGTTACCTATCACGGCCTCTGCATACACCAGGTACACGTCTGAGAGTCTAAGCACGGGCGTTGGCAAACTACTGTGCATGTTGGATGCCGATATTCCGTCTATGGCGAACGTCTTATGGTCGTACGCATCGCCGTAAAGATGTTTCACATCGTTGGCACCTGTGGCGCTTTGCAGCTTGCCAGGGCCGCCACTACCATAGTTGTCGGCATCGTACATAAACTGCAAATAGTTGAAACCCTTACGCCCTTTGTTGTCTGTTTTGTCGGTCCAGAAGTAGTCGTAAAAGTCGCCTGCCATCATCATTGTGGCTTTTCTGCGGGTGTCTACCTCACTTCTGCTTTCGGGATTTTCGGTTGGCGACACGCCGAAAGCCTCTTGCAAGTCTATCGAAGGGCCGTTATATCCGCCCCAACAATCGCCAAATTCGTCGAAACCCACCATGGCCAGGTCGCTTTGCAAGGTGTTTTGTACGGTCCAAATGCTGGTGTCTGCCGTCCACATCCATGCGAAAAGAAACTCCCTGTTCATGGCGTTTTGCAGGCGGAATACATCGGCGTAGTTCGCCATCAATGTTCGTCCGCTGTTGTCTATCACGTCTTTGGCATACGTTGCGGCCTTTTTCAGGTCGTCGGCATTGCGTTGTCCGTTGCCATTAGCGTTCACACCGCTTTTGGTTAGGTACACTTTGGCGAGCAATCCCTCTGCGGCGTAATAGTCTATGCGGCCTGGCGAACCCTGGCGAGGCAGCAGTTGCATGGCCTTTTCAAGTGTAAGGATGATGTATTCGTACACGTCGGCCTTCTTTACTCTACTTACATTACTGTACGAACCGTCGGCAAGCATGGCCGAGTTGTCGTGAATGATGGGCACATCGCCAAACGAACGCACCAAGAAGAAGTAGGCCATAGCCTTCCATGCCAAGCACTCGCCCATACATTGGTTCTTTATGGCTTGCGATGCCGTGGCGTTTTTGAGGTTGTTGTACACGGTGTTGGCATGCCCGATAACCGACCATAGCGAGTAAGACATGTTCATCAAGTCGCCATCAGTGCTGTTAACGGTGAGCGTTAAGTAAGGACTTGAACCCCAATAGTAGTTGCCCGACATCACTTCGCCCACCTTAATGAAACCGCGTTGGAAGTCGTACCAAGGCGAGTTGTAAAGGTAATTAACGCCTTGCAGGCATTGGCTGTCGTCCTTATAGAACGTGCCGGCGTTGTAAGAGTCTTCTGCTGGCCTATCCAGAAAGTCGTTACACGATGTTGTAAGCGCGCCCGTTGCTAGGGCGATGGCCATATATAGATATGTTAAACGTTTCATCTTGAAGAAGGTTTATTGTTAGAAAGTGAGGTTTAGGCCAAACGAATAGGTGGTTGGCGAGGGATAGCGGCCGTTGTCTAAGCCGTAAGTGTAACCGTTGATGTCGGCAGTGCTGGCGCCAATTTCGGGGTCGTAACCATCATAACCCGTTATGGTAAGCAGGTTTTGGATGTTTACATACACGCGAAGATTGTCTATTCCCCATTTAGAAATCCACTTCTTGGGCAGCGTATAGCCCAAGGCGATGTTCTTTAAGCGGATATACGAGCCGTCTTCTATATAGCGGTCGCTAATCACATCGTTGTCGTTGGGGTCGGTAATAGTGGCGCGGGGAATGTTTGTTTCGGGGTTGGCCACGCGTATGTTGCCGGCGTCGGTGTACCAATAACTGCCTGGCGCGTAGGTTTTCGACGGGTCGATGGGTTCCAATCGGGCGCGTTTGGTAACGTCTTTAAGCTGATTGCTCCACAAGCTGTTCATGTGGGTGAGCTTCATTTTCATGTAGTTGTACACCTTGTTGCCGTAGGTTCCGTTAACAAATACGTTGAGGTCGAAGTTCTTGTAGCGGAAAGTATTGGTCCATCCGAAGGTGAATTTGGGCATGGGCGACCCGATGTTGGTCTTGTCGTAGTCGTCGATAACGCCGTCGGGCTTGCCTTCTGGGCCGCTGATGTCTTTGAATTTAAGGTCGCCAATCCAAGGAGTGGTGTTACGATCAAAGCTTTTTCCATCGGCTGGATATTTCGAAGTCTTGGGCGAAGTTTCAAGGTCGGCCAGGTCTTTATACACGCCATCGGTAACGAAACCATAGAAACTGTACAGCGATTCGCCTATGTTCGACACGCTAATCACATCGTTCCACTGTCCGTAACCCACGATGGCGGCGTTTTTTGTGCCTGAAAGAGCCACCAACTTGTTCTTGTTCCACGATATTTGGAACTCCGAATCCCATTGCAATGCACCCGTCAGGGGATGTGCGTTCACCGTAAGTTCTAATCCCGTGTTGCGTATTGTGCCGTAGTTTCCGTAGGGAGCGGCCAAAACGGAGGAGATGTTGCCCGACGTTCCCATGTAAGAAGGAAGTTGAAGAGGCATCAACATGTCGCGCGACTCTTTGTGATACCAGTCTAAGGTGAAGGAAATGCGGTCGTTCAGCACGCCCAAGTCAAGTCCTACGTTCCATTGTTCTTGGCTTTCCCACTGCACATCTAGGTTGGGAATGTTGTCTGGTCGGTAGGCTTTGCCTAGCAAGGTGGGCATTGCCTTCATCAATGTTCCCCATTTATACGAGCCGATGTTGGCATTACCCGTTTGTCCCCAGCCAGCGCGTAGCTTACCGTTGCTTATGTATTTGGCTACGGGGCTCTTTACGAAGAAAGGCTCGTTGGTGAAACGCCACGATGCGGCGAACGAGTGGAAACCGGCCCAACGCTTGTTAGGCCCAAAGTTCGAGCTACCGTCGTAGCGATAAGTGTAGGTGGCGTTATAGCGGTCGTTGAAGGCGTAAGTTAGTCGGGTGAAGAACGATGCCATAGCCGAACTGCCAAAACCAACGCCGATAGCGGGCGTGCCTGCGCCCAATGCAGGGTTGTTAACGGTGTTTGCAGGCAGGTCGGTGTTTTCTGTTCGGTTGAAGTCGTACGAGCTTTCCCACATCTCTTGACCAAGCATGGCCGAGAACGAATGCTTGCCTATGGTGTTGGCGTAGGTTACGTAGTTCTTCAATTGCCAGAAGGTGCCCGACGATTTCTGAACCGATGCAGAGTTCTTCGTTCGTTTCCAAGTACCCAAATCAACTGTGGGCATAAAGCGGCGACCACGGTCTGCGCTGAGGTCGTAGCCCACTTCGGCGTGCCAAACCAAGTGCTTGATAGGCGTTATTTCGAAGAAAAGGTTGCCGTTAAGCTTGCGCCTGTTCAGCAATATTTGGTTGAGCATGGCCATAGCGATGGGGTTGGGGTTGGTAAAACCCTCTTTCGACACCGACGAATAGCCGCCGTTGATGTTGTATATCTGTATGTCGGGCGGTGTGGTGAGCGAGTAGTTGATGATGCCCGCATCGCTGTCGGCCAGTTTTAGGTCGTCGTTGGTGTTCGAGAAGTTTACGCTCATGCCCAGTTTCAGCCACGATTTAAGTTGCGCATCAAGGTTGGCGCGCATGCCCAGTCGGTCGAATTTGCTGCCGATAAGCGTTCCTTCTTGCGACATGTAGTTGCCCGACACGTAGTATTGCACCTTTTCCGACCCGCCTTGGGCTGATATTTGGTGTGCGTGTTGCAGTGCGGTGCGGAAGATGGCGTCTTGCCAATTGGTGCCTTTACCCAGCAACGAGGGGTCGGCAAAGTGCTTATCGGCATCCGCTGGGTTTATTTGGCCCGTTGTAACAAAGTCGTTGTAGTAGTCGGCAAACTCTTGTAGGTTCATCACTTGCAGTCTTTTGCCCTGTCTGCTCCATGCGGCCATGCCGTCGTAGGTGAACTTTGCCTCGCCGGCCTTACCTCGGCGCGTGGTGATAAGCACCACGCCGTTTGCCCCTTGGGCACCATATATGGCCGTGGCCGAGGCATCTTTAAGTATCTCCATCGACACAATGTCGTTGGGGTTGATGGTAGACAGGGGCGAAACGGTAGACACTTTGCCGTTGCCCAGTGCGTCGCCCAGTCCCAAAGAGGAGCCGCTGGCACCGCTACCTTGTATAATTACGCCGTCGATAACGTACAGCGGTTCGGCGTTGGCGTTGATGGTGGCCTGCCCGCGCACGCGGATGCTCGACGATGTGCCGGGTGCGCCCGACGTGCTGATGGCTGTTACGCCTGCTGCACGCCCTTGCAAAGTTTGGTCTAAGGATGTTACGATAGATCCGCGAAGTTTCTTCTCGTCCATCGTAACCGATGCCCCAGACACGTCGCTCTTCTTCATTACACCATATCCAACAACAACTACCTCGTTCAGCGTGTTGTTGTCTTCGCTCAATACGATGTTTAACGGGCCTTGCCCACTGGCCTTTACTTCCTTGGGCGCATATCCGATGTACGATATTTCCAAGGTTGCGCCCTGCGGCGCATCGAGAGAAAAGTTGCCGTCTAGGTCGGTAACGGTGGCATTGGTGGTGCCTTTCACCCTCACCGTTGCGCCGATAATCGACTCGCGTCCATCGGTAACGCGTCCCGTTATCTTACGTGTCTGTTGTGCAGCAGGCGCAACGCTGTTCGTTATGCCTGCCAACACCCTTGGCGAATGCCCCAACATCGTGAGTGTGAGGCATCCCGCAAGCAATGTTACTTTGCTATAATTGAAATCCATTGTTATTGGGGTTAGATTGATTGTACTATATAAATATGTCGAAAGGACTGGGAATTACAGCTCCCTGTGGGCTGAATGATGGTCGTTGCACTTTGCTTTGGGTATCGGTGCACGTTGGTCTTGGGTTCAAATTTGTTGTTTGGTTGGGGTCTATGCCCACATTTGGATATCATCTTTTAATTCTGCTGCAAAGATAGTTATTAATGTTGTTGCAGACTAACACTATTTTATTATTTGCTAATACTATGTTGCTCAACTTGCAAAAAGTGGGGCATAATGCCCCGATATGTGCGATACGAAAGAAGAGAAACATAGTTTTGGCGATGTCCTTATTGGCTTGTTTTTGACTGTTTTCTGTGAAATCTAGTTCGATTTTGCATGCAAACAACACCATCTATACATCTTTTATGTTGGTAAGTTAACAAGACTGGTTGGAGAGTTGGTTATTCCTCTTGTTAACTCGTTAACCTTAAAATGTCATGATTTCAGTGTAAATTTTAACATTATGAGTGCCCTTTTTGCGCACCAATCGCCCATCTTGCCGCAAAAAATCGATTCTCGCGAAGGTTTGTTTCGATGCAAAAGGAGGTTGGTTGTACATGCAGACAAAATGAATTTTTATTTAAACAGACCGCCACCAACACCCGTTTTTGCGCTGTTTGCTGCTAAATGTAGTGCAATATGGTAC
>NZ_KV815108.1:21630-31225 GCF_001814145.1 Prevotella sp. HMSC073D09
TTGGTGCTAAATGCAATGCGTTTTGGTGCTAAATACAGCGCATTTTGGTGCTAAACGCAAGGCAAAATGTTGCTAAATGCAAGACGAGAAGTATAAATATACGCTGAAATGGTATATACAAAACCCTTTCGAACCACTAAATACATGGTCAAAAAGGACAAAATGGCCGTTAAAAAGTGGAGTTTTAGGGGCAAAAAGTGCGTAATTGGGCGTGAAAAATAATGAGCTGGCAAGCAAACTAGAAAGGCAAAATGGTGCAAAATGCAGGTCCTTTTCTTAAAAATGGACTAAAGCAGAAGCGTGCAAGGTTGCAAAATGCGGCTAATTGCATGTTTTTTGGAGGTAATTCACGCTAGAAAGGGACGGCGAGTGGAGCGTGTTTTGTAAAACATAGCGTAAGATTTTAAGGTTTGTAAGTTTATGGCTTTGTGGGTTTGTTTGCTTGTTAGGTATTAAGTTTATGGGGTTATGCTGTTTGTAAGCTTATGGTTTGGTATGTTTGTTTGCTTATGGGGTTGAGAATTTGTTGGCTGATTTGGTCATGAGTTTGTAAGTTTATGAGTTACATAAATAAAGTGAAGGGGGGAGGGAAAATGGCGCGATTTGGTAGAGTTTAGCTTGGTAAGAATGGATTGAAGGATGGTTTCTGCTGGTTTATTGGCGCTTATCTGCGGTGTCTGCCTATGCGGTGTTAGCAGCTTTTAGTCAGCGGTTTGCACCGATTTGTGGCGTTGTCGTTCGCTTGTTTCCTCCTTTTTACGTGTTTACAATCCAAAAATAAGCGACAAACAATTAAAATAATATAAATTCGTGATAATGTAAAAAGAAATTCATATATTTGCAATATGGCAACAAATGTTTCGCGTTAGCGAACGTGGAACGTTTAGAATGAGCTTGATAATCAGCAAACTTGCCGACACAATCTAGTCAACTGCACCGCTCTTGTCAACTCGTCAACTTGTCAGCTGAGCAATGCTCTCGTCAGCTTGTAAACTCGTCAACTCGTTAACTTGTCAACTGAGCAATGCTCTCGTCATCTTGTCAACTAGGAAACATTGCTTTGGCAAGAACGCATGCTTTACTAGGAACGAGAAAATAACTATTAACAATACCCAAATTATTACATTAAAAAGCCTAGACATTATGAGCAGAATTTTACTTCATTTGGCTGTATGCGCTTTATGTAGCGTATCGGCAGTAGCACAAAACAACAAGGATGCCGCGACTTATGCGCCGACGGCAACAGGTGAACAACTCACCAACCTGTACCTCAACTCTGCACTTTTAAACGGAGGAAACGCTGTACTTCCTGGCGGTGTGGCAGGAGATGCGCGCGGTATGGCCACGGTTAACGGTAAGATGTACGTGTGTTGCAGAGAGGGAGCCGTATCGAAACTGATAGAACTTGATGGGAAAACTGGTGCGTTGCTCCGCACAATCACCCTTCCAGAGGAGATGTGGAAAGAGGGCGAAGCGGCTCTTGGCTTTATCTGCAACGACGTTCAGGTGGACAACGCCGGGCATATCTTCGTTTCTAACCTGGCAACCGACATGCGCGGAGATGGTGCAGCCCATCTTTTTAGGGTGAACTACGTGGATGTTACCAAAACACCAGTGGCGTATAAAACGGTGTTGAACGCCACATTGCCTGCCGATTTGCCCAAGGCGATGCGCATAGACACGTACGACTTGTATGGCGACATATTGAATGGCGATGGTATCATCATGCTACCCGTGAGCGGTAACGAGGCAGGTGCAGGCAATACCGTTATTAAATATACCGTAACCAAGGGCGTGGCAGATGTTGCTAATCCGCAAACGATTGTGCTTACAAAGTTTAATCCCGAAAAGGCGGTGGCCGCTGGTGCTGCTCCGCGCATCAATATCGTAGACAACGAGCTTTTTTATCACGACGGATTTAACACGATGCCGATGTTGTATGACATGAATGGGGCTGCGGTAGACGGATTTCAAAACAACAAACCGCTCACTCCTGTAAGCACGGGACAAAATGGTGTGACGGAGTTTGAACTGAACGGCGCTTATTATCTGATTGTGGCATCAACCAATACCGATGATAAAGAAGCACCGCAAGCCTTCGACATCTTTAAGTTTAAGGACGAAAGTCGCTCGTTTGCCGACATGACTTTCCTTTATCGCTTTCCGCAAGCTGGATTAGGAAGTGTTGGAAATCCAGTAAGAACGGCGTTGCCCAGAGTGGAAATTGTTGACGGAGTAGGCGGACAAAAGAAGGCGCGCATCAACATCTATGCCTATAAAAACGGTTATGGCATCTACGAATTTGCCAACAATGTGTCGACCAACATCGCCAAGGTAGAAGGCGATAAGTTGGATTATACGGTTCGTGGAAACGTTATCACGGTGAATGCCGATGTTAAGTGCATCACGCTTTACAACGCCATTGGACAGAAGGTGGCCGAAACTGCAAACGCACAAGCGGTTAAGGCTCCTGCACGTGGCGTTTATTTGCTGCATGTTCTGGGTAAGAACGGCAATGCGAAAACGATAAAAGTAGTTATCAACTAACACCAACGGCCGATAGAATGCCTTGAAAAGGGGCTTCTGTCGGCTTACTTTTTCCTTCTTTTTATGGTATAAACACTTATTCGCCTTATGAAAAAGATTCTTCTAAGTCTTCTTGTTCTGCTGATGCTGGCAGCTTATGTGCAGGCAAGAGACGTTGTCATTGATGGAAAGAGTTATCGTGTAGACACGGTTGCCTTGTTTAAAGCCGGACCAGGAACGCAATATCTGGCCTTGGAGTTTAAGGGCGCAAGGCGTATCAATGCTTTCTTTTTGAAAGTAGACCTCACTAATCCTTATGTCGCTTACCGCGCCGCTTTGGGGCGCGACTCAATCTACGGAGGCGAACAACCAACGCAGGTGGCAGCCCGAAAGAGCAAAGAGAAAGAAGTGTACATCGCCGGAACAAACGGCGACTTCTACAATGTGTCCGACTATGTGGGCATGCCCATTGGTTGTACAGTGGTGAATAACGAGCTGGCCAACAACGCTGCGACGTCTTATCATCGGCAGGTGTTCGCCTTCGATAAGGCTAAAATGCCCTATATCGGTGCAATGAGTTATTCGGGAAGTCTGCAAATCGGAACGGAACGTTACGCAATTAATCATGTTAACCACCTGAGAGAAGAAAACCAATTGGTGCTTTATAATCAGCACAACGGAGAATATACTCACACAGGTGCTGATGGAACAGAAGTGCTGCTTGCCCTCTCTAAGGGCGAAACATGGCAGCTGAACAAGGAAATTCGTGCAAAGGTGGTTTCGGTTGTGCGGCATAAGGGCAACATGCGCATACCAGCAGGCGGTGCAGTATTGTCTGCCAATGGGGCGATAGCCGGTAAATTGGCTGCCCTAACAGCTGGGACGGAGGTGAAAATCGCACTGAACTTGTCTATCGGTGGTGCCACTGCGCCCTTTGCCGACGTGGTTGGCGGCGACCAGCGCAGTCCCATGTTGCAGGATGGTAACGTAAATACGACCGAAGTATGGAACGAACTGCACCCGCGAACGGGGTTTGGTTACACGCAAGATAAGAAGACGGCCATTCATTGTGTGGTAGACGGACGTAGTACCATTTCTTCGGGAGCAACGACAAAAGAGTTGGCCGAGATTATGCGGTTTGTTGGCGCGTACACTGCCATGAACCTCGACGGCGGTGGTTCTAGTTGTCTGTTCCTGAAAGACTTTGGTCCGATGAATAAGAACAGCGACGGAACAGAACGAGCCGTAGGCAATGGTATCTATGTGGTTTCTACCGCGCCCACGGATAACACAATAACCGAGATAAGGAGCCTTCAAACAAAGGTTAGGCTGCCTCGTTATGGTGTTTTTAAGCCTACGTTTTACGGATATAACCGGTATGGCGTGCTTGTTTTGAAGAATGTTGAAGGCGTAAAGCAAACAGTAGACGCCAAAGTGGGTGAAGTATTGGCCGACGGCAGTTTCTTTGCATCGGGCAATCAATCGGGGGTAATCACTGCTAGCTACAACGGAGCGACGGAGAAAATAGAAGTGGAACTGCTGCCAGAGGCTCCTGTTGCCATCCGTTTAGACTCTGTTTTACTCGATAACAAGGTGACTTACCCCATTGAAGTGCAAACCGAAGTGGGGGGCAATGTGTTTAATCTGTATCCAGGTGCAATGAAGTGGGAAGTTGCCGACCCATCTGTTTGTGCTGTTACCGAAGGAGTTGTTAAGGGCTTGCAGAATGGGTCGACCATTGTAACGGGTAGGTTGGGTAGCTTTACCGACCAGCTTAAAGTGAACATTGAGATTGCCGACAAGCCCTCGCTTACTGCTTGTGCGTTTACCGATGCAACTTGGAAGGTTACTCATTCGGCCAACTTGAAAGATGTTGTCAATACTCCTACGAACGATGCTGTTAAAACAACGTTCACTTACAAGCCTGGGCGCAATCCCTATGTGACCTACAACAACGACTTCCCACTTTATGGTTTGCCCGATAGTATTAGGCTTACGTTTAATGCAGGCGAGACGAATATCAGCAAGCTTAGTTTCCGCTTTAAGGAGAACAACGGCGGCATGGCCACTATCAATAAGGAGTTTCAGGGCTTTAAAAAGAACAGGGACAACACCATTAGCCTTGCGTTGGCCGACTTAATGGACCATCCCAACGACCGAGCAGCCTATCCGTTGCACTTCAATTTCATGCAATTCTCCATCAATGGTTCGGGCATGACGAGCGATAAAGGCTACGACATTACCATTAAAGAGTTTGTTTTGGTGTATAAAGGCACCACCACGGCCATTGTTCGTCCAACAAACAATGCCTCGCAAAGGGTGTTTGTGGGTGGCACGAAGGACAATAAGCTAACGCTACACCTTGATTTAGACAAAGAAGAGCAGGTGCAAGTGCAACTCATCTCTGTGTCGGGTAAGGTGTTGCGCAAGGTTAGTTTAGGCGTTGTGGGGAAGGGTAGCTACGTTATCCCCATGCAACAGCCAATGTTTGGCGTGTATTTGCTGAAAGTGAACTATGGCAATAAGCACGAAACGGTAAAGGTTGTGATGTAAATGGCTTGCTTTTAAGCTTGCCTAAGGCACAAGCTTTCACGGAAACATAGGCATATAAAAAGGTGAAAAGATGCCGCGTGTGCATCTTTTCACCTTTCGGATGAGGGATTTTTTCTGCTGCAATTGGTACGCGCCAAGGTGGTTTGGCGATGCCTTTGCAGCCTTTTTTGTGCCGTATAACACTGTCTTTGGCTATCTTATTTCTTGGCAAAGATGCTGATATAGAGCGATGTGAATAAGGCAAAAGTCAGTGTTTCTATCGACGCGAGGATGCTGTGTACGGCTAACTGCTCGCCGATAACCATACATGCGAGCATTTTCACGACGACGATTATCACATATGCAACTACTAGTTGAATGACAAATTGTTTAATCTTGCTTGGTTTCATGGGTTCAATTAATGGTTAGTTGTTTTGTGTGTTATTGGTTATTAATAAGGTGTAGAGAACGTGGGGCGGCAAATGCAGCACGCATCTTGTTGCATCCGCCGCTGCCCCGTGTATGGTTGTGTCTTGCCCGTTGGCGGCTATCTGCCTGCTATTCCTTGGGCTTTTCTTCGCGCAGAATGGGTAGTGAGATGTGATAACGCATGGCCAAGAACCGCACAAGGCAGATGAAGAGGAAACAGATGAGCACGATGAGGCTTACTTCTACGCGCAAAGCGTACAACGCCCAGTAAAGCAAACCGCCTGCAATACTTGCCATTGCGTATATCTCCTTGCGGAAAATAAGCGGCACATTGTTGAGCAATACATCGCGAATGACACCGCCTGCCGACCCCGTTATGCAGCCCATGATGATGGCAACCCAAAAGGGATGCCCCAGGGCGAGGGCCTTTTGAAGTCCTGCAATGGTGAAGAGTCCCAACCCGAGCGTATCAAACACAAACCACGCATTGTCTAGTCGCCGCACGTATTTGGCAAAAACGATGATGGAAAGGAGGGCCAACACGGTGCAAATCATGTACACCGACGAGGTCATCCAAAAGGGTTTAACGCCCAACATCATGTCGCGTAGCGTTCCACCGCCAATGGCTACGGCGATACCGCACACCAATCCGCCGAACCAGTCTACCTGTTTGGCCGACGCATGGCGTATGCCAGATATGGCAAAGGCGAAAGTTCCTACTATTTCTATTATGGTTTGAACGGTCTGAACCAGTTCCGGGTCTCTGTATGTCATCTCTTTATAATTATCCTGAAAGGGTGAGGGCGTGCGTGGCGCACGGGCTTTTGCTTTCTATTTGCCCATCTGGCATCCATGCTGTTGGCGGTGCTTTCAAGGCCTTGTGCGCTGTTTCGTTGTCGGTAGCCTGACTGTAAAGCCTCTCCTAAACGTCTATGTTGCTCCGTGCGCCACGCTTATTTACAGCCCATTCACCACGTTTTGTGGCTTGCCTGCGATAAAGGCCTTGGCGTTTTCTATGGCCGTGGCCATCAGTCGGCCTCTCGCCTCGGCCGTAGCCCATGCTATATGGGGCGTAATAAAGGCGTTGGGTTGTTTAAGCAGCGGGTTGTCGGCCTTTGGTGGCTCGCTACTCATCACGTCGCTACCATAACCAGCCAGCCTACCTTCGGCCAAAGCCTCGGCTACATCGGCCTCGTTCACCAGCGGTCCGCGACCCGTATTCACCAAAATGGCACCGCGTTTCATCTTCGCCAGCGATTGACGGTTAATCATTTCGCGCGTGTTCTCGGTGAGCGGACAGTGCAACGACAGCACGTCGCTTTGCATCAGCAACTCTTCGAGATTGGCTTTCTCCACGCCTTCGGGCAGTTCTTCGGCCCTTTTGCTCGTAAAAGCGATAACCCGCATGCCGAAGTTTAGGGCGATGCGTGCCACCTTTTGGCCGATGTTGCCTAGGCCAACGATGCCGAATGTCTTGCCGGCCAACTCGCTAAGGGGCGTGTCCCAATAGCAGAAGTCGGCCGCCTCGCTCCATTGTCCCTTGCGGTTTTGGTCGGCGTAGTGTTCAATGCGGTTGGTGATGTTCAGCACATGTGCAAACGTCATCTGCGCAACGCTGTCGGTGCTGTATGCAGGAACGTTGGCCACCACGATGCCGCGAGCGCGCGTTTCGTCAACATCGATGATGTTATAGCCCGTGGCCAAGATGCCGATGTATTTTAGTTGGGGTAGTTGTGCAAGCGTTTCGCCCTTCAATACCACCTTGTTTGTTAGCACCATGTCGGCGTCTTTGGCTCGTGCAATCACTTCGTCGCGCGATGTTCGGTCGTATATCTCAACCTCTCCAAAGCTGTTAAGCTCTTTCCACGAGTAGTCGCCGGGGTTGGCGGTGTAGCCATCTAGTATAACGATTTTCATGTTTTAAAGTATATTTATGGGTGTATGGGTTGTTATTTAGTTGACAAGTTGACAAGAGTGGTGCGGTTGACAAGCTCGCCAGTTGACGAGTTAACGAGGGCAGTGCGCAGTTGACAAGGTCGTTTCGCAGTCGACAAGGGCGTTTGTCTGCTTGTGCATCAGCCCTTGGCTCAACGAAACCGCCTATTGGTTGCATGCTCATTTTTTCTTGTCGCCCCACAGCTGCACCATCCGTTGGTATAGTTTCTCTTCGGCAGGCGAATGCTGTGCAAACCAAAAGCGCGCGTCTTGAAGTTCGTCGGGCAAGTATTGCTGTTGGGCAAAATGTCCTTCGTAGTCGTGCGCATATTTGTAGCCGCTGCCATATCCCAGCTGTTTCATCAGCTTGGTAGGCGCATTTCGAAGATGCAGCGGCACGGGGAGATTGCCCGTTGAACGTGCCGTTTCGAGTGCGGCATTGATGCCTTGGTAGGCCGAATTGCTCTTTGCACTCGTGGCTAAGTACACTGCGGCCTCGGCTAAGGGTATTCTTCCCTCCGGCCAACCAATCTTCATCACGGCATCGAAGGCTGCATTGGCAATGAGTAAGGCGTTGGGATTGGCCAAGCCGATGTCTTCTGCCGCACTGATAACCAGTCGGCGCGCAATAAATTGCGGGTCTTCGCCGCCCTCAATCATCCTCGCCATCCAATAGAGAGCCGCGTCTGGGTCGCTGCCGCGTATGCTTTTGATGAAGGCCGACACGATGTCGTAATGCATTTCGCCGTCCTTGTCGTAAGCCAAGGGGTTTTGTTGCAGACATTTCACCACCGTTTCATCGTCTATCAGCACATGGGGTGCGTTGGCAGGCGAGGCCTCAACCACCAATTCGAGAATGTTTAGCAGCTTGCGTGCATCGCCTCCGCTGTATCTTATCAGGGCTGTGCTCTCTTTTACCTCGATGTTTCGTTGTTGTAAAATCACATCGGTGTTCAGTGCGCGTTGTATAAGTTCTTCAAGGTCTTCTTTGCTAAGGCTTTGCAGCACATATAGCTGACAACGCGAAAGCAAGGGGCGAATAACCTCGAACGATGGGTTTTCGGTGGTGGCTCCGATAAGTGTAACGATGCCTTTTTCTACTGCTCCCAACAGCGAGTCTTGCTGCGACTTGCTGAACCGGTGTATCTCGTCGATGAAGAGAATGGGCGAATGCGACCCGAAGAAGCGGCCGCTCTTGGCCTTTTCTATCACCTCGCGCACATCCTTAACGCCACTTGTCACCGCGCTTAGCGTGTAGAAGGGCGTTTCTAGTTTCTTTGCAACGATTTGTGCGAGCGTAGTTTTGCCTACCCCAGGTGGCCCCCAGAGTATGAAAGAGGGTATGCGGCCGCCCTCAATCATGTTGCGCAGCACGGCGTTTGGCCCTACTAAATGTTTCTGCCCTACGTAATCGTCGAGCGAGCGTGGGCGCATTCTTTCGGCTAATGGTTCACTCATTGCTGCAAAGTTAGCGAAAACGTACTACTCCACAAAATAAATGGGAGGCAGATTAGGGTCGTATGAGGTGGCCTGTGGGTGAAAAGGGGTGGACTTTTGCACCCAAACCCACTTCGGGCGCTTATAAAAAAGTGTTGATAATGCGGGTAGGCAGCCTGTGATAACTTGCGCGTTGACAAAGCATTATGTGTTGTTGGCAGTCTAGTTGTTGGCGCGATGCAATGCAATAAGAAACGCCTGAGCCATGCAAGTGAAATTAAATATGTTAAATTTGGTTTTTAATTTTTACAAAACTACTCCTCCGCGGCGAGGTGTTTTAGAGAAAATGGGGGGCGAAAAGCATAGTAAATGCCGCGGTTTTTCATCTTTTCTGTTTTCTTTTTCTTCGTTTTAGGGTTGGCTAACCTGCATTTTGCACCATTTAGCCTTTCTAGTTTGCTTGCCAGCTCATTATTTCTTAAGCCCAATAACGCACTTTTAGCCCCTAAAACCCTACTTTTTAACGCCTGTTTTGCCCTTTCGAGCCATGTTTTTATGGTTATAAAAGGTTTGGTTTATACCATTGCAGTGTATACTTATGCTTAATCGGCTTGCATTTAGCGGCATTTAGCCTTGCGTTTAGCACCAAAACGCACTGCATTTAGCACCAAAACGCATTGCGTTTAGCGGCAAAACGCACTACGTTTAGCACCAAAATGCACTGCGTTTTGTACCA